>CAYYSM010000021.1:0-16118 GCA_964474225.1 uncultured Hyphomicrobiaceae bacterium | reverse complement strand
AGAGCCGCGAGTTCGGCTGAACCGTCGGCAATTCATCGAGCTTGAATTCTTCCTCTTCACGCGGTGGATGCAGCTTGGCCAGCCATGCTTCATCCACCAGCACGTGGCAGGAGGCGCAATCGCACCCTCCGCCGCAGGTTCCTTCCACGCCGACCCCGTAATCCCGAAGGATTTCCATGACGCGCCAGCCTTCGACGGCGTCAAGCGCCTGGGTGTTGCCTTCGCGGTCGGTAACGATGATTTGCGCCACGCGTGCCTCCTTTGGTCATGGCCCGAGCATTCGCTGCGTTTTACAGTGCTCATGCTCAGCTTGAGCGCTTTTTGCAGCACCATGGATAGCACGCGACGGCGCAAGTGTCAGGCTCCTTTGACACTCATCACGCTGTCGTTGTGTCGAGCATGAGCCGGGGATCTCCACGGCGCAATGGCTTGCGGGCTTATCAGGAATTTGTTTCACCAATGCGCAACCGGATAGACTGTTGGGCGGCCCGCGCCGGTCATATATGTCTGGTGGTCGGCCCGGTCACGTGCGCCTCAGGAATCCCGGAGCAAGAATGAGCATACCTTACGACCAGCGCCGGACCTTTGCGATCATCTCGCATCCGGACGCCGGTAAGACGACATTGACGGAAAAGCTGCTGCTGCAGGGCGGCGCGATTCATATGGCCGGCGCGGTGAAGGCGCGCGGCGAGGCGCGGCGCGCGCGCTCGGACTGGATGAAGATCGAGCAGGAGCGCGGCATTTCCGTCACCAGCTCGGTGATGACCTTCACCCATCGCGGGCTGCTGTTCAACCTGCTCGATACGCCGGGCCACGAAGACTTTTCCGAGGACACCTACCGCACGCTCACGGCGGTGGACAGCGCTATCATGGTGATCGACGCGGCGCGCGGCATCGAGAGCCAGACGCGCAAGCTGTTCGAGGTCTGCCGGCTGCGCGACATCCCGATCATCACCTACATCAACAAGGTTGACCGCGAGGGCCGCGAGACCTTTGACCTGCTCGACGAAATTCAGGAAGAGCTGCAACTCGACATCGCGCCGCGCGTCTGGCCGCTGGGCATGGGCGGGCAGTTTCACGGCTGTTATGACCTCGCGCGCAACGCGTTTCACACGTCTTCGCAGGGGCGCGGCGGGCCGATGGATACCGTAGTGGCATGTTCTGGCCTTGATGATCCGCAGCTTGAACAGCGCGTGGATGCGGGCGTGCTGGCGCAGGCGCGGGAAGAGGCGGAACTTGCCGAGGCGGCCTATCCGCCCTTTGACCCTGAAGCCTTTCGCGAGGGGCACCAGACGCCCGTGATCTTCGGCAGCGCGCTGCGTGACTATTCGATCACCAGCCTGCTCGACCTGATCGCCGAGAACGCGCCGCCGCCGCGCCCCAGCCCGGCCACGCCGCGCGATGTCACGCCGGACGAGGACAAGGTCACGGGCTTCGTCTTCAAGATCCAGGCGAACATGGACAAGAACCATCGCGACCGGATCGCGTTCATGCGCATCTGCTCTGGCCGGTTCAAGCGCGGAATGAAGCTGCGCCAGGTCCGCACCGGCAAGGACATTACGGTGCACAGCCCGATCATCTTCATGGCGCAGGACCGCGGCATCGCCGACGAGGCCGGGCCGGGCGACGTGATCGGCATCCCGAACCACGGCACGATCCGCGTGGGCGACACCTTCACCGAGGGCGAGAAGCTGCGCTTCACCGGCCTGCCGGCCTTCGCGCCGGAAATCCTGCGCCGCGTGCGCCTGACCGACTCGACCCGCGTCAAACAGATGCGCCAGGCGCTACAGGACCTGTCGGAAGAAGGGCTGATCCAGGTGCTCAAGCCCGACATTGGCTCGCAGTGGGTGGTGGGCGTGATCGGCCAGCTACAGCTCGACGTGGTCAGCGACCGCGCCAAGAGCGAATACAAGGTCGCGCTGGAGTTCGAGCCGACGCCTTACCAGATGGCGCGCTGGCTCAGCTCGGACGATGAAAAGGCGCTCAACAGCTTCGTCAGCAAGCACAAATCCGCGATCATGATCGATCGCGACGGCGACCCGGTGTTCATGGCCTCCAGCCCGTGGGAGCTGAACTACAAGATCGAGAGCAACGAGGCGATCCGCTTTTCCAAGACCAAGGAGATGGAGTAAGCGGTTATTTGCGCTTGCGTTTTTGCGGCTTGCGCTTCGGCTTTTGCGGCTTCGGCGTGCGCAACCGGTCAGGCCCGAAGCGGATGCGCACATCGGCACCTTCGCCCGGCTTGCTGATGATGTCCAACTCGCCCTGATTGTCGACCACGAAGCCGAGCACCAGCCGCAGGCCCAGCCCGCGCCGGCCGGCCGCCTTCACATCGCCCGCCTGCTCGGGCGTCTTCGCCGCGGCGATCTGCTCCGGCGTCATGCCCGGCCCGTCATCCTTCACGCTCAGGATCAGTCCACCCTCGCGGTCCAGCCGCGTCATCACGCGGATTTTCTCGCCGCCATCGCCGTGGCGCAGCGCGTTCATCAGCAGGTTGAGCAGGATTTGCCGCACCGAGCGTTCATGCGCGAGCAGCATCGGCGCATCGCGCTTGAGCCGCCGTATCAGCGTCACGCCCTGGGCGGCGGCCACCGGCTCAAGCAGATGCAGGCAGTCCGCGATCAGCGCATTAAGGTCGAACCAGTCATGCGGCGGCGGTTCCCCGCTGACCCGCTCAGCAAAGCCCAGCAGATCGTCGGCCAGCCCCAGCGCGAGCTGCGCGGTGCGGTGAATGTCGCTGGCGTATTCCTTCGCCTTGCCGGGCGGCAGACGGTCGGCGCGGTCGCTTTGCAGGATTTCCGCGAAGCCGAGGATGATCGTCAGCGGGTTGCGGATTTCGTGGCTGACGCGCGCGAGCAGCGCGGTCATTTCCTCGCTCGACGGCGCGGCGGCCTCGGGGACGCGCTTTCCCGTCTTGCGCGGTTTGGGCGCGGGCTTGCGGGATGTTGCGGGTTTCGCCGGCTTTCGAGCGGGTTTCGACGGGCTCTTGGCGGCTTTCGCGCCGCTTGCCTGCGTCCGGCTCTTGGCGTCGCCGAGGTCGCGCGCGATGGCTTTCAGCGCGCCGATGTCCGATCGGGATGCCGTCTTGCGCGGCTTTTTCGCTGGCTGCCGGGGCGTGCCGGCCGGCTGCGGGCGCGCTGGCTGCGCGGTTTCCGCGGCAGGATGAATGGCAATCTCGGCAGGCTGCTCGGCGTTTTCGCGTTCGGTCACTGCGCGGACGACCAGGCCCGGCCGTCCGCCGGCCAGCTGCAGCCGCTGAAACACGCAGGGAACGGCCACGTCGCCATCAGGCGTTGGAACGCGCAGCGTCTCGACATGATCGCCAAGCGCCTCGCCCGAGCGCGCTATCGCCGTGAGCCGGGCGGGCGCGCCGGCTGTCTTGCCCGCGCGGCGGCGCTTGAGCCGCTCCGGCGTCGCGTCGCCCCAAAGCTTCGCGGCCGCCGCGTTGGCCCAAACGATACGCCGGCCCCGCCCGTCCCAGACCCAGACGGGATCGTCGGTCGCCAGAAAGCTCTCTAAAGGCAATGCGCGCGCCGCCGGGGCGGCCGGCGCCGGAACGCTTGCAGTCTGCGCCATCGATATGTGCCCGTCCGTAAACGGTTAAAGAATTATCACCAAGCGCCTGTCGGTTGAAGAAAATTCCCGATTTGCCCCCAGGTGCACGCGCCGCGCGCATTGTGCGCCGCAGCAATGTCCGGCTCTGACAACATCGAGCTTTTGTTGCGCTGCAAAAAATTGTTGCATCGCAGCATAAATCATATTAGGACGGTGGGCATCCGGATCAGGGCGCGCCCTGTCGGCTCCAGATCAATGAGTTAGGGAAATTCCACTTGAGGAGAGCCTGAAATGAACGACGCTAGCAATTTCGATATTCCCGCTCCGGTCCGTCAGATGGCGGAAAAGTCCGTTGAGCAGACCAAGCAGGCCTACGACCGTCTGCTGGAAGCCGCACGTCAGGCGCAGGGCATGTTCGCCGATTCGACCAGCGCCATGGGTATGGGCAGCAAGGAAATCCAGGAAAAGACCATGCAGTATGCCGAGGCCAACGTGCAGGCGAGCTTCGATCTGGCCGAGCGCCTGGTGAAGGCGAAGGACCTGCAGGAAGTCATGGAGATCCAGACCCAGTTCGCGCGCCAGCAGATGGAGGCCTACACCCAGCAGGCGCAGGAAATCTCCCGCATGATGGCCGAGGCCGCCCAGAAGGCGCAGCCGAAGGCTTAATGTTCCTGATCCGGGTGAGACCGGTCGGAACGACGAGGAGGACCGAACATGAGTGAACAGTGGACCAATGCGCCGGCGACGAGCGGGCATGAAAGCGGCTTCGCGCCGGCCCAGGTGGCCGCGCCGACGCCGAACTTCAGCGCCGATGTCGGCGAGACGCCGGAAGCGATCCGCGCTTACGCCGAGAAGACCATCTCGCAGCTTCGGGAGTCTTACGCGCAGACGCGTCAGGCCATGGAAGACGCGACCGCGGCGATGGAGGCTTCGCTGGACCAGGCGGCCAAGGGCTCGGCTGAGCTGAACAGCAAGGTCATGGAGATGGCCCAGCGCAACATGAACGCCGGCTTCGAGTTTGCCCGCAAGCTGGCCAGCGCGCGGACGCAGACCGAGGCGATGGAGCTGCAGACCGGCTTCCTGCGCGAGCAGCTTGACGCCATGAAGGTGCAGGCCGAGGAGATCCAGCAGCTGAGCGCGCGCATCGCCACCGATGCCTCGCAGCCGTTCCAGCAGCAGGTTTCGCGGACGATGAGCCGCTTCACGTCGGCGGGCTAAGACCTGTTTCACGAATAGCCGTGCCGGTCACCCGGCGCGGCCCCGCCTCGCCTCCTTAACCCGTCGATAACCATGCCTTGGCAGCCTGCTCCACGTGTTTCATGAAGCGGAGGGAGCAGGAATGAGCGAGCAGCCTGAGCAGGAAGCGCTGGAGCGCGCCGTCGATGAAGTCGGCTATCTGCACAAGGATTTTTCCGTCGAAGTGACAACCGCTGACCAGCTCGATGGCGGCGCGCCGGCGTCGAAGGCGAAGATCGTCATCGTGCGGAACGAGGTGAGCAAGGCCTGGCAGGCCTATCGCCGCGGCCGCCGGCACGCCTGGCTGGACGCCTTCCGGCGGGACCTGACAGCCGGCGCGTTCAATTAGGGCGGGAAGCGCCGATCACCCCTGTCGGATACTGAATTCGCGCCGATGTTGCAGCGCCGGGATGCGCTGGCGCGCGTCGGCAACCTTCGCCGGGTCGATCTCGACGACGATCACGCCCGGCTTGTCGCCCGCGCGCTCTGCGACAAGCTCGCCCCACGGGCCAACGACCAGACTGTGCCCATAGGTTGCGCGGCCGTTGTCGTGCATCCCGCCCTGCGCTGCCGCGAAGATGAAGCAGCCGGTTTCGATTGCTCGCGCCCGCAGCAGGATGTGCCAGTGCGCCGCCCCGGTCTGGCGGGTGAAGGCGGAGGGCACGGTGATGAAATCCGCCCCGGCCTGCGCCAGCGCAATGTATTGCTCGGGGAAGCGCAGGTCGTAGCAGGTCGTCAGGCCAAGCGTGCCCCAGGGCAGCGCCGCCAGGACCGCTTCCTCGCCCGGCCGGTAATTCTTCGATTCGCGATAGCTCTCGCCGTTCGGCAGGTCCACGTCGAACATGTGGATCTTGTCGTAGCGCGCCGCGATCTCTCCCTCCGGCGTGATGAGGAAGGAGCGGTTGGCAGCCCGCCGCTCGCCCACGAGCACCGGCATTCCGCCGATATGCAGCCAGACGCCAAGCTCTTCGGCCAACTCGCGGAAGATGCGCAGCGCGGGCGTCGTCTCTTCCGGCGCGATGGCGGCGAACAGCGGTGTGCTGCGCAGCTCCATCACCGATGTATTTTCCGGCGTAAGGATGTAATCGGCGCGCGCGGCCGCCGCGCGGATCAGCGGGATCGCATGATCGACCGAGCTGTGCGGATCGCGGCTGGAGCGCAGTTGAACGAGAGCGCAGCGGAAGGTATTTGAGGAACCGGCATGGTCCGACATGTTCTAGGCTCCTGCGGGAGACCGGCTTGCCGATTGCGGCCGCGCGGCGGCGGTCCCACTCCGGCCGCGCTGGCGCTCAGGCGCGCGCGAGCAGCGGGTCGAGCCCGCCCGCGGCGTCCAGCGCGTGAAGCTCATCGCACCCGCCGATATGCTGCCCGTCGATGAAGATTTGCGGCACGGTGTGCGCGCCGCCAGCCCGTTCGCGCATCGCTGCGCGGGCGTTCGGTTTCATGGTGACGTCGAATTCCTCGAAGCCGACGCCCTTGCGGCGCAAGAGCCGCTTGGCGCGAATGCAGAAGGGGCAGAAGAGCGTCGTGTAGATTTCGATTTTCGGCATCGCTTCCGGGTTCGTCTGGTTGGCGGCGGGCGCTTCCAGGCTTCCGCCTCAGATCATTTCACTGCGCGGGCGCATGGCCACGCTCGCCGCCGTCTGGTTCGGCGCGCCAAAATGGCCGAAATAGCGCGAGTCGATTGCCTCGACCGGCAGGATGATCAGCACGTCGGTGGTGCCGAACTGCTGGTCGACCACCGCGCCGTCGCCGACATAGGCGCCGAGGCGGAGATAGCCCTTGATGAGCGGCGGCAGCGCCTTCAGGGCCGCGCGCTGGTCCACCTTGTCGGCGGGAAGCAGGTTCATGTCGCGATAGAGATGGTCGTGCGCGCGGACCTGCCATTCGTCCGGCGCGCTGGCGAAGTGGTGCAGGAAGGACAGCGCCATCGCATGGTCCTGCGGGTCGGTGCCGGCGAAGCTGGCGCAGCCGAGCATGACCTCGACGCCGTGCTCGCGAACATAGGTCCAGATGCCTTGCCACAGAAGCTCCACGGTGCGCCGGTTGCGATACGGTTTGAGCACGCAGGACCGGCCCAGCTCCATGAACTTGTGGGTGTCGCGTTTGCGGGCGATCAGCGGGGCGATGTCGTATTCGCTCTGGGTGTAAAAGCCGCCGTTGCGTTCGGCGATCTCCTGACGCAGGACGCGGTAGGTGCCGACGACGCGGGCGCGGCGCGGCCAGCGCTGCCGCTGCCGGGGCACGGCGCCGCGGTCGACGACCAGCAGGTGGTCGCAGAACGCGTCATACGGGTCCTCGTCGCGCCGGTTGAGCATCGTCGTCGCGTCCGGAATCGCGGACATTTCCTCATAAAAGACGCGGTAGCGCAGGCGCTGGGCCCGCCGGATGTCGCTGCGCGAGCGCGCGAGCCGCACTTCGAGGGAGCCGATCTGGCCGTATACTTTCACTGGCGTGCGCCGCATCATGAAGCTGCGCGCCTTTCCCCGGCTTGGATGAAAAGGCGCGCCTTGCGCGAGCGGAAGGCTTGCGGCGCGCGCGGGCCGGAACTTGCTCGCGATGCGTCGAACGTTGAGTCTCATCGGCTTACCCAACACGGATCCCCAATAGTGTGCCCTGCCCGAAAAGGCTTGTCACGACCGCGACGCTCCTGCCTTCAATCTCTTCATAACCTTACGGGCCGCGTTGGGAAAGTCTCGGATCATCTCAAGACGTTTTGCGTGAGGTGACGCTGTCGCCGGCCGGAGCGTCGTTCCGCGCTTTGAATGCGCCGCGGACTTGCAGTCCAGAGCCGCGAAAAAGCCGGTTGCCGCGACCGCGGACTTACGCCGCCATGCGGGCAGTCATCATTTCGCCGCGATAGGACAACGCCTCTGCAATGTGGATATGCGTTACGGTCCCGGACTGATCAAGATCAGCGATTGTCCGAGCGAGACGCAGGGTGCGGTGGTAGCCGCGTGCGGTCAGGCCGAGCCTCTGCGTGGCTTCTTGGAGGACCGCGGCGCCTTTCTGGTCCGGCGCAGCGATTTCAGGGAGCTTGCTGGCGGGGCACTCGGCGTTCGTCCAGGTGTCCCTAAGGCCGAGCTGCTGGAAGCGGCTGCGCTGACGCTCGCGCGCGGCGACGACCCGGTCGCGAACGCTCGCGCTGGTTTCCGGGGTTTGAGGCCGCGTCAAGTCGAGCGCGCTGACCGCCGGCATCTCGATCTGCAAATCGATCCGGTCGAGCAGCGGCCCCGATATCCGGCTCATGTACTGACTCATGCAGTTCTGTCCACGCCGACAACTCCGCCCCGCCTCGAAGGCGCGGCCGCAGCGGCAAGGGTTCATGGCGCCGATGAGCTGAATGCGGGAAGGATAGGAGATGCGGTGGTTCGCGCGGGCGATCGAGATTTCACCGGTCTCGAGCGGCTGGCGCAGCGAATCGAGAACGCGCGGCGAAAACTCGGGCAGCTCATCCAGGAACAGCACGCCGCGATGCGCCAGCGCGACCTCACCGGGCTGGGGCCGTGTGCCGCCGCCGACAAGCGCCGCCATGGTGGCGGAGTGGTGCGGCGCGCGGAACGGCCGCTCGCGGCTCAGGCCGGATTCGGATAACAGCCCCGCCATGCTCTGGATCATCGCAACCTCGAGCATCTCCTCGCTCGTCATCGGCGGGAGAATGGTTGGCAGCCTTTCCGCGAGCATCGACTTGCCCGCGCCTGGCGGCCCGACCATGAGCATGTTGTGTCCGCCCGCCGCGGCGATTTCCAGCGCGCGCTTCGCTGTCTCCTGGCCGCAGACATCGCTCAGATCCAGCATGGCCATGCGGCTTGCGACGGAGCGCGCCGGTTCGGGACGGGCCAGCATCTGCTCGCCCTTGAGGTGATTCACCAGAGACAGAATATCTCGCGGGGCCAGCACATCGACGTTTTGTCCGGCCCAGACCGCTTCGGAGCCTGAAGCCGCAGGGCAAATGAGCCCCTTGCCGAGCGCGTTTGCGCCAATCGCCGCGGGCAGCGCGCCCACGATGGGCGAAAGGCTGCCGTCCAGAGCAAGCTCGCCCGCAAGGCAGTAATTCTCCAGGAGATCGCCGGGGATCGCGCCGCTTGCGACCATCAGGCCAAGCGCGATCGGCAGGTCGTAATGGTTGCCTTCCTTCGGCAGATCGGCCGGGGAGAGATTGACAGTGATCCGTTTCGGCGGCAGGCCAAGCCCGATCGCGCTGAGCGCCGCGCGGACCCGCTCGCGGCTTTCGGCGACCGCCTTGTCCGCCAGCCCGACGATCGTGAAAGACGGCAGTCCCGCCGAGAGGCTGACCTGTACGTCAACCTGACGCGCCTCGATGCCGTGGAGCGCCACCGTGGAAATACGCGCGAACATTTCCCCTCCTGCAACTTCCCTGCCAGGAGGTTACGCATTTCGTGACCCAACTTCAAGAACAATATGCGAACAAAGCTGCCTATCCGCGCGCCGCGCGCCTTCCCTCGATCCAGTCCCATAGCAGCGCGGCGATATCGGCGCCGCCGAAGCGTTTCACTTCGCGGATGCCAGTCGGAGAGGTGACGTTGATCTCCGTGAGGTAGGGGCCGATGACGTCGATTCCGGCCAGCGTCAGCCCGCGCCGCCTCAGCTCCGGGCCGATGGCCGCGCAGATTTCATGGTCGCGCGCGGTCATCTCGGTCGGTTCGGCGCGCCCGCCGATATGCATGTTGGACCGCGTTTCATCATCGGCCGGCACGCGATTGATTGCGCCGACCGGCTCGCCGTCCACCAACAGGATGCGCTTGTCGCCCGCGCGCACCTGCGGCAGGTATTTCTGAGCGAGGAAGGGTTCGCGGAACACGCCCTGGAAAAGCTCGACCAGCGCGCCGAGATTGGTGTCGCCCGCCGCCAGCCGGAACACCGCCGCGCCGCCATTGCCGTAGAGCGGCTTCAGGATGATGTCCTCATGCTCGGCGCGGAAGCGGCGCACGCTGTCGAGATCGCGGACGATGGCCGTCGGCGGCATCAGCTCCGGATAGGTCATCGTCAACATCTTCTCCGGCGCGTTGCGGACATTCGCCGGATCGTTCACGACCAGAACATCGGAAACAAGCTGCTCCAGCACAAACGTCGTGGTGATGTAAGCCATGTCGAACGGCGGGTCCTGCCGGAGCATGACCACGTCGAAATCGCGAAGATTGAGGCGCTTCTCCTCGGACAGCGTGCAGTGGTCGCCCTCGACGTCGCGTACCTCGACGTCGCAGCCGGTCGCGTAGACATTGCCGTCCTGGTAAACGAGGCGGTCCGGCGTGTAGTAGAACAGCGAATGGCCCCGCGCCTGCGCTTCGAGCATTATGGCGAATGTGGAATCGCCCTTGATGTCGATGCGGTCGATGGGGTCCATCTGGAAGGCGGTCTTGAGCGCCACGTTATCCTCGAGTGTTCTGCTGACTTTGGCGCACGCGCGGCGCCGCGTTCTCGCCATCAGCTTTAGACGAAAACGCGCGCGCTGCTCAATGTTTCCGTGTGTTCGGCCGGGATGCGATTACTGCAAGGCGCTCATGCGGGTGCCCCGCCAGGCGCGGGCGGCGGCTTCGGCTTCTTCGCGCTGCTCGCTCGTCAGGCCCGCGAGGAAAACGTCGAGCCGCCCGTCGCTGATGCCGCTTTCCCGCGCCAGCAGGTGCCATTTCGCGGCGGCGACCGGATCGGATTTGACCTCCACGCCATAGGCCAGCACGCGGGCCAGCCGGTTCTGGGCAACCGGATTGCCGTTTTCCGCGGCGGCCTTGAGCATCGCGAGGCCCTGGTCGTGGTCCTTTTCGACCCCGCGGCCCTGGATCAGCATGATGGCATAATCGAGCTGAGCGTCCGGCAGACCGGCCTCGGCGGCCTTGCCGGTCCAGTAAGCGGCTTTTTCCGGGTCGGGTGGCACACCCTCGCCCGCCGCGTACAGCGCGCCGAGATCGTACTGCGCCGGCGCGTTGCCCATTTCGGCGGCTTGCTGGAACAGTGCGGCGGCGCGCTCCACGTCAAAGGCAACGCCGTTGCCCTTGATGTGCAACAGTCCCAGATTGTAGGCGGCTTCGGCATGGTCCTGCTCGGCGGCAAGCTCCAGCAGCGCCGCCGCCTGCGGGATATTCTTGCCAATGCCGTCGCCGGTCAGGCGCATCATGCCCAGGGCGAACTGCGCGTCCCGATCGCCGCGCTCGACGCCGGCGGCATACCATTCGGCGGCCTTTACCTTGTCCTGCGGGACGCCGAGGCCCTCGCTGTAGATGCGGCCGATGAGTGTGGGTGCCTGCGCCTCGCCGCGCTCGGCGGCCTCTCTCGCCAGCTTCAGGGCTTCGAGATAGCGGCCCTCGAAGAAGGCGGCATAGGCCGGGTCCTCAGTGGCGGCCAGCGCGGCCGGCGCGCCCAGCGTCAGGCTCAGCGCAACGGCCAGTGCGCCAGCCACGCGCGCGAGCACGCGGTGCCTCCTCTCAATCGTCATGCGCTTCCCCGCTGCCTTTCGGCAATCATGCTGCTCAGCCTGTCCAGCGCCGCTGCTGGATCGTCGTCTTCCCAGATCAGCTTCGAGACCCCGATGAAGTCCGCGCCCGCCTCGATCAGCGCGGCTGCCGCCTCCCAGCCGCCGCTATGCCAGCCGACAACCGGCGGTTCGCAGACCTCCTGCCACCAACTGACCAGCTCGGTGACGTCCTGCGTCTCGCTCTGCCCCGGCTCCGGTCCGAAAGCGACGTAATCCGCGCCCAGCTCGGCCAGCACCAGCGCGTCATGCCGCGACGTCCCGCAGCCCGCGCCGATCATGGCGTCCGAGCCGAGCATCTTTCTGAAGGCCGCATAGCGCTCTTCGTTGGCGGGAATATGGACGCCGTCCGCGCCGGCCAAATGCGCAAGCTCTGGCGCATCGCCGATGAGGACCGGCAGGCCGCGCGCATGGGCGATCGCCACCACTTCATGCGCGACAGCTTCGGGCGGCCCGGCGACGCCGTAGAGCAACAGGGCGGATACCCTGTCGCCATTCAGGAGCACTTCGAGCGTGCGAAGCTCCGCGTCGCCCGGCACGGCGAGGTAGATCTGGCAGACATGGTCCGCGTCGCCGTCGTGCATTCCCGATCAGCCGGTTTTCGCCATCGCGATCGCCACGTCCGCCATGCGATTGGAGAAGCCCCACTCGTTGTCGTACCAGGACAGCACGCGCACCAGCCGGCCATCGACGATCTGCGTCTGCGTCATGTCGAAGGTGGATGAATAGGGGTTGTGGTTGAAGTCGATCGAGACGAGCGGCTCATCCGTCACGGCGAGCACGCCGGCGAGTTCCTGTTCCGCGGCGCGGCTCATGGCGGCATTGACTTCGTCCACCGTGGTCTCGCGGGTCGGGATGAATTTCAGGTCGATCATCGAGACGTTCGGCGTGGGCACGCGGATGGCTGTGCCGTCCAGCTTGCCGTCCAGATCGGGCATGACAAGGCCGACGGCGCGGGCCGCGCCTGTGGTCGTCGGGATCATTGACACGCCGGCGGCGCGGGCGCGGTGCATGTCCTTGTGCGGCGCGTCAAGGATGCGCTGGTCGTTCGTGTAGGCGTGCACCGTCGTCATGAAGCCCTGCGAGATGCCGCACATCTCATGCAGCACCTTGGCCACCGGCGCGAGGCAGTTGGTGGTGCAGGAGGCATTGGAGACGATCTTGTGCCCATCGCCCAGCGCGTCGTGATTCACGCCGTAGACCACGGTGATGTCCGCGCCCTTGGCCGGAGCGGAGATCAGCACCTTTTTCGCGCCGGCCGACAGATGCTTGCCGGCGCCCTCGCGGTCGGTGAAGATGCCGGTGCACTCCAGCGCGACATCGACGCCCAGATCGCCCCAGGGGAGCTGCGCCGGGTCGCGCTCGGCGAACACCTTCATCGGACCGAGGCCGGCATCGAGGGTGTCGCCTTCGACCTTGACCTCGCCGGGGAAGCGGCCATGCACCGAGTCGTATTTCAGCAGGTGCGCGTTGGTCTCCGGGGACGTGATGTCATTGATCGCGACCACCTCGATATCCGTGCGGCGGGACTCGATGATCGCCCGCAAGACATTGCGCCCGATACGTCCGAATCCGTTGATAGCGACCCTGACAGCCATGCGCGCCTCCTGAGTTCATCCTGGATTGTGTTGGGCGTCAGCGCCGTCCGGCCTCTGGATGCCACGCCGGCGCGCCGATCCGTTTCCGTGCCCCATCCTTGTATGTCGGCAAACACAAAACGCAAGGAAAAGCCGTTGGGTCCACGGACCGGAGCAAAACGGCGAAAAAGCTTGTGAGAGAGGTGCAAACCTGGTTGCGGCGTCGCGGTTCTGCACGCGCTGATTCGCGGCCTTGCGGCGCGGGATTGCGTCGTTTCGGCGGCGGCGCGCCGGGCTTATCGACATGCGCGCGGAGGTTGCGGCCGTTGGCGAGAGCGGCGCGGGCGGGAAAATAGAATAGAATCAGTGGCATAGCCAGCAGATTTGCCTGAAGCGCTGCGCCGCGCGCGCCCGCGTTCCGCTGCCATGACGCGCGCTTGACGCCTTTCGCGGGCGCTGCCTATGGTGACCACGGGGCACAGTCGTTAGCGTCTCAAGCGAAAAATGCGGTTCAACGTCGCGGTGTGTGGTGAGCAAGCCGAGCAAAGCAGCAAGTGCGCGTGGTCAAACGAAGGCGCGGGCAGCGGGGCGCGCGCAAGGCACAACGGGGGCCAAGGCGTCAGGCGGAACGCGGCGCGGGGCGTCGGGATCGCGGACCAAGGCCGAGCTGGAACAGGAACTGGCTGAACTGAAGCAGATCAATGCGGAGCTGCGCGAACAGTTGCGCCGCGAGCAGGAGCGGGCCGAACGGCTCGAACAGATCAATCAGCAGGCGGGGGAACGGATCGACAGCGTCATCGGGCGCATCAAGACGCTGCTGGCGTCCTGAGCAGTTGCGCGTTCTCGGGCATGTCGGCGCAGGATCCGTCGCCGCCGGGAAAGGCAGGCGCTTATGCCTCAGGTGACCCTGACAATTGGACACAAGACCTACCGCTTGTCCTGCGCGGAAGGCGAGGAGCCGCGCATTCACGCGCTGGCCTCGCATTTCGCCGCCCGGGTGGACGAGATGGGCGAGCGGTTCCCGCGGATGCCGGCGGATCAGCTGTTTTTGATGGCGGCGCTGATCGTCACCGACGAGTTGTTCGAGGCGCGGGAAGAGCTGCAGGGCACGCTCAAGCAGATCGCCCGGCTCGGCAATGCGCTCAGCGACAAGTCAAGCACCCGCGCGCCGAGCGGCTCGGAGATGGCGCAGATCGTGAAGGACGCCAGCGCGCGGCTCAACACGCTGGGCAGCGAAAAGCCCACGCCGCCGAAGTCCGGTTCGCTCGCGGCGGGCGGCGGCGCGAAGCCGGGCAAGGCCGCCGGCGGCTCGGAATAGCGTCGCCGGAAGAGCTTTCGCTCTGGACAATTGGCGCGAACGCATCACATTCTCGGTGTGGGGCTGCCGAGCGCGTGAGGGGTTCTGTTTCCCGGGGCCGATACCGATCCTCAAGGGAGCTGACCCTGCCCGGGGCCGTGGCCTCGGACAATCGGCGCCCACCTACAAGTGTAGGGACCCAAGGGATCACTCACCCCCACGGCTACGGCGGCTCCACTTTCATCTCGCCCGGCGAGGATCGCAGGCATGACCCTCACCACGCTCGACAAACAGGCCCTGCGCCGCGACAGCCTCGCCCGGCGCGCCGCCATCCCCGAAGCGACGCGCAAGACGGCCGCCGCCGCGCTGGCGGAGCGGGCCTTGGCGTTTCTCGAATTGCCGAAGCCCGTGGCGGTCAGCGGTTATTATCCATTCGGCGACGAACTCGACATCCTGCCGCTGTTGCGCCGGCTGATCGCGGACGGCCATAGCGTCGGTCTGCCGGTCACGCGAAAGGGCCAGCCGCTGACCTTCCGCGCGTGGACGCCCGAGACGAAGCTGGTGCGCGGCGCGATGGGCATTCCCGCGCCGCCAGATGATGCGCCGGAGGTGACGCCGGTGGTATTGCTGGTGCCGCTCGCGGCGTTCGATGCGCGCGGCTACCGGGTCGGCTATGGCGGCGGCTTTTACGACCGCACGCTCGCCAAGCTGCGCGCGGCCGGGCCAGTGACGGCGGTTGGCATGGCCTTCGCCGAGCAACAGGTCGATCGCGTCCCCAATGAGCCGCATGACGAGCCGCTGGACTGGATGCTCACGCCGGACGGCGCGTTTCGCGTGGGGCGCGGCTGATGCGGTTTCTGTTCATCGGCGATGTCGTCGGCCGGGCCGGCCGGCGCGCGGTGCTGGACACGCTGCCCGAGCTGCGCGCGCGCTACGAGATCGACTTCGCGGTTGTGAATGGCGAGAACGCCGCTGGCGGGTTCGGGATCACCGAACAGATTTTCCACGACCTGCGCGACGCTGGCGCGGATGTCGTCACGACCGGCAATCATGTCTGGGACCAGCGCGAGACGCTTGTCTATATCGAGCGGCATGAGCGGCTGCTGCGCCCGATCAACTTCCCGCCCGGCACGCCGGGGCGCGGCGCGGGACTGTTTCCAGCGAAGAACGGCGCACAAGTGCTGGTGCTGAACGTCATGGGCCGGCTGTTCATGAACGATCTGGACTGCCCGTTTCAGGCGCTGGACCGAGAGCTGAGCGCCTGCCCCCTCAGGTCGGCGGCGGATGCGATCTTCGTCGATTTCCACGCCGAGGCGACCTCGGAAAAGCAGGCGGCGGCGCACTATATTGACGGCAGGGCGAGCGCGCTTGTGGGCACGCACACGCATGTTCCGACGGCGGACGATCAGATCCTGCCGGGCGGCACTGCCTTTATGAGCGATGCGGGCATGAGTGGGGACTACAACTCCGTCATCGGCATGGAGCGCGAGGAGCCGATCAATCGGTTCATCAGCCAAATCTCTTCGGGGCGCTTTGGCCCGGCGCTTGGCGCGGCCACGCTGTGCGGCGTCGCGATCGACATCGACGACGCCACCGGGCTGGCCCGGCACATCGCGCCGGTGCGCGTCGGCGGGCGCTTGCGCCCGTGCGAGCCGGACTTCTGGCGTCCGCCGCCGGACACTGGCGACTCCCCGAGCGAATAAGCTATAAAGCGGCCAAACAGCGCGCCCCGCGCTGGCGCATGCTTGCGAAAGCCGACCGCATCCTGATGCGCGTCGCTCTTAGGCGCGAAACCTTTCAACCGAACGAAGCAGGACGGACATGGCAGGACATTCCAAATTCAAGAACATCATGCACCGCAAGGGTGCGCAGGACAAAAAGCGCGCCAAGGTGTTCTCGAAGTTGTCAAAGGAGATCACCGTCGCGGCCAAGATGGGCGCGCCCGACCCGGAATGGAATCCGCGCC
>CAYYSM010000020.1:0-16155 GCA_964474225.1 uncultured Hyphomicrobiaceae bacterium | reverse complement strand
AGCGAGAGTGAATCATGCCGCTGCCGATTCGGGGAGGGGTTTTTCGAGGTGTCCACCTTTCTCCGCTTCAACTACCTTCCGCTCACAAGCGGGGGGCAAGGGGCGTCGGCAGTCGATTTGAGCGAAACTGTCATCGTGCGCGTGCAGGCCGGAGGCAGTCTAGACGTGAACGGCACCGCCGTGGAGCCTGCTGACTTGCCGGCAGCGCTAGATAAATGGGCCGGCGAGGGCGTAAAGCGTGTTGTGCTTCGCATCGTGTCGGACGCGCAGACCAGTGACCTAGTCAGCGCACTGGGCGCGGCGCGCCGGTCCGAGATTGATAACATTGTCGTTGTTCGGTGAATTCCATGCGGTTAAGTGAGCGCCGGAACCGCGACGCCCATCAGGAAAACCTGATCCCGCTGATAAACATTGTCTTCCTGATCCTGATCTTCTTCCTCGTCGCCAGCACGTTGCGCAGCTTTGATCCGCAAGCGCTTGATCTGCCACGCGCTGCGGCCGAAGTCGGCACCGATCAGGGGCCTAACGTCCTCCTCGTCTTTGCTGATGGACGGGCTGAACTTGCCGGGGCGCCAGTGGCTTCGGAGTCACTGGGAGAGCAGCTTGCGCGCTTCCGGCGCAATAATCCAGACCTGCCACTTCTGATCGCGCCGGATCAATCGCTTCCAGCGCAGCGCCTGGTCGATCTCTCCGCGACGGCGCGGGCTGCAGGGATAGAAGACATTCTGTTGGTCGTGCAAAAGCAGGAAAGCCATGTCGAGGCGCGTCCATGACCCTGACAAGAAAAGTCTGGATCGCAGCGGCCTTAACCGCTGTATTGGTTCACCTAAGCATATTCGTGAGCGTCCAGATTCCCGCCCCCGGCGAGCCGGCCGGCGCGTCAGCGCGGAAAGTGCAGGTCGTCGGCTCAGCCGCTCAGGTCTTCGGTATCGACGACCGCGCGCCCGAGACTCCGTCAGCAATCATCGAAGCGGAGACGCCGGATAACATCTCAGAAGAACCGGCGTCGGTAGCCCGTGCCGAGGGGCCGGAACGGAAGGCTGAGCCTGTTGAGGCCGCCCCTGTTTCGCAAACCGATCCTCCGGATGCTACCGAGCCAATCGAGCAAGTGGCAGATGCCCGCGCCGAAGAGCCGCGCGCCGTTCAATCCAGCCAGGCTGAGGCGATCCAATCAGAGCCGGCGGCCGAAGCCGTGACCGCACCATCCAAGGTGATTGAAACCGAGGCGGAAAACATGGCCGTTCCCACGCGCCGACCGCAACCCACAGCCGCCGAACGCCAGACTGGCTCAAAGCCGGCGGCGCAAGCCCGCAAGCCCGAAGAAAAGAGGGCGAAAACGAAACGTCGAAACTCCGAAAAAGGCCAAGGACGCCGGCAATCAGGGGCCCGCGCGGCCAGCAGCCGAAAAGGTACCGGCCCCCAGCGGACTGCGCCCAGCCCCGGTCAAGTGCGACGCTATGCTGGCATCGTCCGCGCACGGATCGCACGGAACCGTCCCTCCGGACGCGGGCGCAGGGGAACCGCCATCGTGCGTTTTGCCATCAGCCGCAGCGGAGGCCTGAGCTATGTGCGTTTGAGCCGTTCGAGTGGCAACGGCGCTCTCGATCGCGCGGCAGTCTCCAGCGTGAGGCGGGCAGCGCCTTTCCCCCGGCCGCCGCGTGACATGACCGTGGGACAGCGCACATTTTCCATTCCGTTTCACTTTCGCTGAGGGCGGGGAACAGTCGAGGCCAAGCCTGCGATTTCGCGCAAACAGCAAGAGAGTCGGTTTTCGCCGGCCCTCCCAGGGGTCATCGTGAATTTGCCCTTTGAACCCGCGAACTGCGGGTATAACCGCCCGCCGCCCACGGAGGGGGCGAGAACGCCACGCGGTCAGAACGGTTGCGTCACGCACGGGATGATATTGCAGCCCGGGCCGAGCGTGATGTTTATGTAGGTATCGCGAAAGTCGCGATGTTCCGTGTCGAAGACGTTGGTCGCGGCGATCTCGAGCTCGGTTCCAGTCGGCGCAATCGTCCCGCCGAGAGAGACATCGAACAGCGTGTAAGCACCCGTCGAGGCCGTCCCGAAAGGTGGGCCATCGGGCGGGTGAAGGTCGAACAGGCCGAACGGCTCAATCAATACGGCGGCGTAGCGCGCCCCGATCGTCAGATAGGCGCTGTCGAGCATGCCGAGCTGATCCTGATGGAAGGTGACCTCTCCGGCCAGCTTAATCGGCGGCAGAAGCGGAACCTGCGTGCCGTCTTCAAGCTTTCCATCGACATAGCCGAACGTGCCGCGCACCTTCATCCAGTCCGTCAGTTCGGCATCCACCGTCCGATCAACGCCGTATTCCAGCCTTGCCTCGCCGAAGAACGCGAATTCGCCGGGCGCTGGGCTTGGCGGCACATCCGGGATCACGCTCACTGCCGTGCCGATCGCGCTAGAGCCATAAAGCAGGCGCTGCAAGCAGGCTCTGCGAGCCACGTACGACCTCCAACTGATCGGTAATGAACGGGTCAACATTCGGGGGATGGCACACACCGAACTGCTGTTGGTTGAGCGCAATCCCGTCCGCGAGAACGCGCCCGCGATTTCCCGAGAAGCCGCGCACATGCGCCGTGCCGTGTTACCTGAACGT
This sequence comes from uncultured Hyphomicrobiaceae bacterium, assembly GCA_964474225.1. Lineage (GTDB taxonomy): Bacteria > Pseudomonadota > Alphaproteobacteria > Rhizobiales > Rhodomicrobiaceae > Dichotomicrobium. The sequence continues at coordinate 13,535 of CAYYSM010000020.1, read as the reverse complement.
GCCGAGCGGGACATGCATCGGTTGCTCAGTCAAGCAGGTCGAGGCGGGGCGCGGCTGTTGGCGAAGTGCGGCTGGCGATCCGCCCGCCATTGGTCGTGTGCGCGGTTGAGTGCCGCATTTGCCGCAGAAGGAGGCGGCTGACCTGCCACCGGCAGCGGGAGGGATCCAGCGGTGTGATGGTTGCTGACGCAGACAGAACAATTCCGTTGCCCTTGAGGGTCCGGCTCATCGGCGCTTCACCTGGGAGTCGGATGGAAGGATACTGACGCCATGAGTTGCACAGATGACCGGAGCCAGCGTTCCGTCTGGTGCAAAGGCCATGAACGCGAGATGGGTGCTCCCGATCACACCCTGGAAGATCAAAGCACTGATTAGTACCGCGCGCCATGGATCACTCAGCGCTTGTGCCAATTCCCCCCAAACGCCTTGCGAAGTTGCGCACAGCACGCTGTAGTGCCGCTTACCATTATCTTTTTTGCCGCAAGATGCTCGCGAACTCTTAACACCGTACAGGCGCAGTTTCCCCGTACCTTACGTGCAAATTGTCCTCTCTCAGGGTCCGCTTTCACGGCCTTGCCGAAGTGGCACCTGCCAGCTTGGCGTTCCCGCGCTAAGGATCAACCGTTATCACGCCGTGGCAAAGCGGCGTCCGCTTGCCCGGCAGATGCGGACTTGCCACCGTGATGCGCTTTCAGAAGCATTAAGCGTCTCGCCAGCCGACGAGAAGCCGCGCCCCAGCTGTCAGGAGGCGCCTCAGAGCTGTCACTAAGTCGATGGTACGAAAACTTAATGCCGATCACCCCGGGGTCGTTTCCTGCGGCGGCGGATGGTCGTGGTGCATTCAGCGCGTGTGAAGCTCATCGGGGCTTCCGGTCACAGCCCTCTAAAGGTTGACGACGCTGCATCCGGCGGTCTTTCTAAGTAATGCGTCACCCTTGATTAGGGCGTTCTGAGGGGGCTGGTCGCGCTCAACGATCCGCAAGCGACATTGTCGCGGCAGACCGAGCAGGAGGCTACCGAGCGTTTCGATCACGTCGCGCGCGCCGGCAAGGTTTTGGGACGGCCGATTGCCCATGATGACAACCTTTCCGGGGCCGGCGTCGGTACAGACACCAACTGAATCACCGCTTTCGCGGGCGAGCAACAGCGCCCGCGAGCCAGCCTGCTATGCGGCCAATGACTGCCACAAGCAAGATGGCCCTCAGCGTCCCGAATGCAGATGGTCCGACCACGGCAAAAGAGGAAATGTCATCTGAAGGACACCGCGGTTCACGATACCGCCTAGATGGAGCAAATGCTGTGACATTGTACCAAGATACTGATGTTAAATATGAAACCGGATGATACGCCCATTTACGTTCGGAAATCGGAATGTTTAGGCGTTTCCTTACCCGGATATTCGATGGTGTCGACTTGCGATCGAGCGCTACCTCGAGCGGCGTCGTAGGTCGCACGCTCGAAACGCTGCGCATCAACGGACGCAACGGATCCGGGTGACTGGAAGTCTGGCTTACGAGAGCCGCATCCGTTTTCATGGAATTGGGATGCGGCTCCATCGTTTTGATGTGATGGCTCTTGCCGCGTATCGACCGAATGCTCGCCCAGAGCAGAAGACTTCCAAGCTGCTCTATCCAACCGGGCAACTTCCTAATCGTATCGCAACTCCGTCGCCTTTCCGCGAAAGACGGTGTAGGCGAGGATTGTGTAACCGGCGATGATCGGCAACACGAACAGTGTGCCCACAAAAATGATGAAGAGGCTCTCGGGCGCGCTCGCGGCGGCGTAAATCGTGAGGCTATCTGGCACGACATAGGGATAGAACGAGTACGCCAGCCCCGCGAAAGCCAGGCAGAAGAGCGCTGTCGCGCCGGCGAAGGGCACCCATGTCCATTGGTCGCGCTCGTCGGGCAGGTGCCGCAGGGCGATCCAGAGAACGCCGAGCAGGATTACGGAGAAGATCGGTAGCGGGGCAAGCAGGAAAATCTCCGGCACCGAGAACCACTTCTCGAAAATGCGCGGACTAACGAGTGGGCTCGTAAGCGATACCGCACCAATGCCGCCCGCCGCGCCCAAGAGGCCGATCCGCGCCCAGACGACCGCCTTAGCTTGCAGCTTGCCTTCGGTCTTGATCAAGAGCCACGCCGCGCCGATCAGGCCGTAACCCGCGGCAAGGCAGAGCGCCGTAAGGCAGGCAAAGAGGATGGCGGGCAAGCTCGTCTCCAGCCCCATAATATAGATGCCGAGCATGTAGCCTTGGGACAGGCTCGTCAGCAGCGACCCGGCGAAGAACGCTTGGTTCCAGCGCGCTTTCTGGGTTACGGGGGCCTTGGCGCGGAATTCGAATGCAACGCCGCGCAGGATGAGGCCGAACAGCATGACCGCGACGGGCAGGTAGAGCGCCGAGAGGATCGTGCCGTGCGCCGCCGGGAACGCGACGAGCAGCAGCCCCACCGCCAGAACGAGCCATGTTTCGTTCGCGTCCCAAAACGGGCCGATAGAGGCCACCATGCGGTCTTTCTCGGCGTCATCCGCGAAGGGAAACAGCATGCCGACCCCGAGATCGAACCCGTCGAGCACGACATAGACGAGGATGGACAGGCCCATAAGCACCGCGAATGCGACGGGCAGCCAGACCGCGGGATCGCCGAATGATGTCATGGCCTTACTCCGCCGGAACCAGGGCCGCGCCCGACCGTGTTTGTTCCCGCGCCGGACGAGCGCCGACCGCAGCGCGTCGCGCGAGATAGAACAGCACCGAAATATACGCCGCCGTCAGCACAGCATAGGTGACGAGATAGAGCACGAGTGTGCTGGCAACCATCGGTGCGGTCACAGGGCCGAGCGCGGCTTCGGTTTTAAGGACACCGCTTACGAGCCAGGGCTGGCGGCCGATCTCCGTCGTATACCAGCCGGCCAAAGTCGCGATCCAGCCCGAGAAGCTCATGGCGACGAGCGCGCATAGCTGCCAGCGGCCGAAGCTATCCTCGAAACCCGCGCGCCGCTTCCAGACGAACCACAGCGCAACCCAGGACACGACCAGCATGGCGAGGCCAACGCCGACCATGACCCGGAACGACCAGAAGACCTTGGCGACCGGCGGATGTAGAACACTGCCGTCCTCCGCGATGAAGTCGTTCAGACCCGGCACCACGCCGTCCGCGTCATGCTTCAGGACCAGGCTTGCGCCGCTAGGGATGCTGATCTCGTAACGGTTTTCGCGCGCCTCCTCATCGGGTAGGGCAAAGAGCACGAGCGGCACGTTGCTGCGCGTTTCCCAGTTGGCCTCCATCGCGGCGACCTTGGCGGGCTGATGCTCCAGCGTGTTCAAGCCATGCATGTCGCCGGCGACGATTTGCGCGGGGATGAGAATAGCCGCCATGGTCACGCCGGTCTGAAGCGCGGCGCGCAGGCCCGCGCTGCGTTCGCCGAGCAGGTAGCGGAAGGCGGAGATGCCTGCGAGGAGGAACGCGACGGTCAGCCCCGATGCAAGCAGCATATGCACGAGGCGGTAGGGCATCGACGGATTGAAGATGATCGCCCACCAATCCGTGGCGTGGACGATGCCGTCGCGCAGTTCGAAACCGGCAGGCGTGTGCATCCAGCTGTTCAGCACGAGGATCCAAAAGGCGCTCATGGTCGTCCCGAACGCGACGAGGAACGTGGCAAGAGTATGTAGCCAGCCGGGCACGCGCGAGAAGCCAAACAGCATGATGCCGAGGAACACGGCCTCCAGGAAGAACGCTGTGAGGATCTCATAGGCCAGCAGCGGTCCGGCCACGTTGCCTACCTTCTCCATGAAACCGGGCCAGTTGGTTCCGAACTGGAAGCTCATGGTGATGCCCGAGACCACGCCAAGCGCAAAGCTCAGGGCGAAGACCTTCACCCAGAAGCGATAGGCGTCCATCCAGTGGTCGTGCCCCGTCACGGTGAAGCGCCATTTGAAGAAAAGCAGAACCCAGCCCAGCGCAATCGTGATCGTCGGGAACAGGATGTGGAAGGAAATGTTCGCCGCAAACTGGATGCGGGACAGGTCGAGCGCGTCCATGTTCTACTCCTGCTTCGCTTTGGATGGGGGGCCGGTTCGGCCCGTGCCGCGGCTGAGGGGAATGATGCTTTCGGTCTTGCGGGCGAACTGTTGAACCTTTGCCCCCATGGCGAGCAGGCTGATAAGGCGGTCGGTCTTCAGACCGTTCATATCCTCGTACCAGCCAACAAGCAGTTCGATCAGGCGGCTCAACTCTGAAATGCGGTTCTGGGCATAGGCGTCCTGCCCATCGTCAATCTGGTGAAATTGCAGTTCGCGCAATTTGCTCAAGGTCGGGTCGATTTCACGCTTCTTGCGCTCGTGAACCAGCGTGCGCACGATCTCCCAGAGATCGTCGGGTGTGGTGAAATAGTCACGTCTGTCGTCGGGCAGATGGCGCAGGCGCACGAGGTTCCAGGCCTGCAACTCCTTCAGGCCCATCGAGACATTGCTGCGCGAAAAGCCTAGCCGCTCGACGATTTGCTCCGCGTTCAATGGCTCTTCACTCAAAAACAGGAGCGCATAGATCTGGCCGACAGTGCGGTTGATGCCCCAGCGCGATCCCATCTCGCCGAAGTGAAGCACGAACTCTTGGTGAAGCGGTGGAAGGTTCATGACCGCCAGTCTCCGTGCGTTTCAGAAATTTCTGAAATCGATGTAAGGCAGAAGCTGGTAGGATCAAACGGCTAAGTTGCCGCAGTGGCTGCGCTCACTTAGTCGCCAGCCGCGCTAAGGTTGGTCATTTCGAACTTTGACAGAGCGTGCTTGTGCTGTCGCAGCGTTACGCAGGTTGCCAGCCAAAGACAGGCAGCGCCGTGAGTGCCGGGAGGTTCTACAGCTACGGGCGGCGAAGCCGTGGAGCGGGCCACTATTCGCTGATAAAGGACCCGGCGCCGGTTGCGCTTCGAACTGACCGAGCAGACGCGTTTAGCCGGAGACGCCTATTCAGTGTAGGCGCCAACCGACGCGGGACGGAATCTCTTCACAAGCTGCGTGCGTGATGGCGCACATCTTTCAACGCGCCAGTATCCCAGGCTCTGGCGCGGCTGGCTTGGCGATATCGCCCTTGATCCGGCGATTTACGGCACCCATTCGCTCCGCCGGACCAAGGCGACCATGATCCACAAGCGCACTGGCAATCTGCGCGCCGTACAGATCTTGCTCTGCCCGCGTTCCGCTTGCGCGTGTGGACTCTGGCTGTGACGCTGACCTAGCGCATACCTATCGTCGCCTCGCGCCTCAAAACGGACGCTGAAGGTATGCGCCTGTCAGACGGCGACCGCCTCGCTGGTCGAGGTCGGTGTCGTGCACTTCACGCCCGTCGCGGCAGCGCAGACAGATGGAAAGCGTCAGCTTGTCGTTGTCAGCCGCCTTTCCAGCCGCGCTGCGGCCAGTGGCTTAATCGGTGTCAACGCTCCGCTTACATTTGCTGGGGCAGCGATGGACTTGAGCGAAATTCGCGCTCACCACGTTCCCTCCTGGCGTCACGGGGAAGTGACGACCGTGCTAACGAACGCAAGAAGATGCCGAAAGAGGGTTCTGGTCGAACCGGATTTCCGAGGAGCCATTGGAAAACACGCGCTTTGATGTGATACAGAGGATCGAGGAATAAGGAACGACGCGCATGCATAACGCCGACATTGGACAATCCCCGCTCTGGATGGGTGTGCTCGTCTCGGCGGCTATACTGTTCAGCTTCGCGCTGGCCTGCGGGATGCCTTTTGCGGCCCTTGGCGCGCTGGCCGCCCTCACGCTAGCGCCGCGCGATGCGGCGCTCCTGGCTGGCCTCGGCTGGCTCGCAAATCAGGCAATCGGCTTCGTCTTCCTCGGTTATCCGCTCGACGCGATGACGCTCGCCTGGGGTGTGGCGCTCGGGGCATCGGCGCTGGTGGCGGTCGAAGCCGCGCGCCTTGCGCTCCGCAACCTGCCTGCGGAAAGCGCGGCATTGCGGTTGTCGCTGGCATTCCTCGGGGCATGGGCGGGCCAGCAAGCCACGGTGTTCGCGGCTAGCCTTGTGCTTGGAGGGACGGTTACAGCCTTCGCACCCCACGTGATCTGGTTCATCTTTTGGACGAACGCGCTTGCGTTCGCCGTTCTTCTTGGCGTTCAGGCTCTGGGTGCTCGGGCCGGTTTCGCCCGCCCCGCGCATCTTCAGCGCGCAGGGTAGAACAGCGCCCCCGGAAGGTAAGCGCGCGGCAGGTCCATGCCTGCCGGCAGCGCTCGGCCCGTGGCGAGATGATCCGGCAGAAGATGCGTGTGCGGTCCCGCGGGAGAGGTTCCGCCCAGGGATGGGATCGGTGTGAACACTTCGATGCGACCGAGCGCGCTTTCGACAACGCGCGCCGGGCTTGTCTGAACGAGCGTTGGGCCGATGCGCGGCAGGGCCTCGTTCATCGGCACGCCGCACACCGAGACCAGCGCGTCCAAGGCGGTGCCGGGTCCGCACCGCACGCAGAAGCGCGCCTCCTTGCGTCCCAAGCCAAGATCGAAAATCTGCTCCTGCCGCGCGTTGGCCTTGATCGCCCCGGTGTCCTGTCCGAGGGCGGTGATGGTTGACGTGACGGGCAGGCGGCCGCGCTCGCGTTTGACCGCAAGAAGGATCCGCTGGTGCGCATTTGGAGTCTCAGGTGGATCGAAGGTGAGCGCGCGCACGTCGTCGTCGATCACGAAGCGCAGCGCCCCGCCGTTGGTCACGGCCACGATGTCTGGGCCATCTTGTGACACCTGCGTTTCCGATCCCGGTGGCGCTGTGAACTCCGCTACCGCGCCGACCACGCCGGTGACCCAGGTCCCCGTTGCTTTCCGCAGCGACCGGACCACGAAATTGCATGTTTCGTCCCTATCCCAGGGTAGACGGCGACAGGCGACGCCGAGGCGCTCGAACCGCTCCGGCAGCGCGGCCCAGACCGCCGCGCGCTCCGCCTGCGTCTGGCTGCCCCAGCCTGCGATCTCGTCGCCCGTTCGCGCGCAGCCCAGACACCAGCCAGTCACCGGGTCGAGCTTGCAGGTTCCGACACATGGGCTGGCGGCTGTCATGGGGTCTCCATTTCCGGGTGCGGGGCAAGCGCGGCGATGATCGCGTCGAGCCCGTCGGTCAAGGCTGCCGGGCCGGGCTGCAGGATCAGCGGCGACTTGATCTCGATGATGCGGTCATGGCGCACCGCCGGAATGGTCTCCCATCCCGGTCGCGCGGCAATCTTCTCGGGGCGCACCTGCTTGCCGCACCACGAGGCGAGGATGATATCCGGGGCGACTGCGATCACCTGATCTGACGTCACGATGCGATCCCTGGCCTTGTCCTTGCGGGCCAGGTCCGGGAATGCCTCGTGTCCGCCCGCAATCCCGATCAGGTCCGACACCCAGCCGATGCCGGTGATCATTGGGTCGTCCCACTCCTCGAAATAGACGGTCGGGCGCGGGCCGAGGGATGCTCGCGCCGCAACCCTCGCGAGCCGTTGCTGGTAGTCGTCGGCGAGCCGCGCAGCCCGGCGGGCCTGGCCCACCGTTGCGCCGAGATGCCGGATCATCGCGAGGATCCCAGCGACATCGCGCTGGTTGTAGGCCAAAACGGCCACACCTGCGCGGATCAGCTCCGCTGCGATCTCAGCCTGCAGATCCGAGAAGGTCAGGACAAGATCCGGTTCGAGCGCGAGTATCTTCGGAATATCGGCGGAGGTGAAGGCCGAGACGCGCGGCTTTTCCTGCCGTACCCTTTTCGGTCGCACCGCGTAGCCTGAAACACCGACGATCCGGTCCTGCTCACCGAGAAGGTAAAGCGTCTCGACGGTCTCCTCAGTCAGGCAGACGATGCGTTCGGGCGGGAACCTTCTCATGCCTTCAAATCGCGGTGCGCTGGGCCCGGGCGCCGCCGCGGCGATCGCGGACGGGCGGCGACAGCAGGAGGGGTTCGATCTGCATCCGGGTGGAGGCGACGAGGAGATCGCAGAAGACCGCGATCGAGGGCGACGTCCGGCTGAAGGGTTGAGTCGCCGCGCAGGCGCGCATGGCCTCCGCGCGATAGTCGGCCATGGGCTTGAGCGCCTCCAGCCACTGCATGTAGCCGAACTGGCCGAGTTCGTTCGCCCGGGTCGATGAGACCGTGCCTATGTCGAGTTGCGAAACCGTGCATTGCGGCAGCATCGCGCCCTCCGCGCAAAGGGGACGGGGGCACCGGGCAGCGGCGATCTCGCGAGGCGAAAGTCATCCATCTTGGTCTCTCCGGCCCGAGGCACCCCGCCCGGGTTCAAGGTGACTGCGGCACGCGTGGTGCGCACCGGAGATGGCAGGTCTACTGACTTGCGGGTCACCGCTTCCCCGAACCTTCCCGGGCAAGTCTGCCCAGTGGCGTGTTTCGGAGTCGCTCGCCGCCCACAGTTGCGGGGGCAGTCGCGGAGTTGGGCAAATGCCCGCACCACGTTCCCTTTTCACCCGACTCGAACGAACCGGACACCATCATGAATAGTCTTCCATAAGGCACATGCAGTGTCCATGGGACGTGGTGAACGTTCGACGCCAGTCCCGTCCCCTCCGTCATCATTTTTTTTAAGTTTATGATTTTTCACAGGTTTCTCAGCCAGCGGTTTTCATGCTCTTTTATGGTTCCACACGTTGAGCGCGGTTATCGGGCAGCGCGACGACCCGTCGGAGTTCTCAGCGGGCCCAGGGTCGTAGCCGCTCATACGCGGCATTGATGTTCGTCAGTGTCTCTTCGCGAGGTCGCCGCGCAGGCTCAAAGTCCTACCCGAGGTCCGGTTGTGGCTCCGTAACAAGCTGACGCTGTACCGGGTTTTCTTGATCGAGTTGGTGGGTTCAGCGGAGCGGCCCACCTTCGGCGTGCCCCGTCTGGTGGAACCAGTCGCCAAGTTAGAACCCGTCACCACGGCAAGCGATAATTCTGCTTCCACCGGATACGTGAAAATCTATTCGAGACTCGAGACGAGGCCTTTCGGGTCTGTAGCTGCCGCACCTGATATGATTGTCGAGCGCAGGTTGCGCCCTGCTGGTTAAGCAGGCCGTGCGTCTTTCCAACAGGTGGAATGAAAAGAGCAGCGCCTCGGAGCCACCTCTCAACAGAGCGAACAGCCGACCCCGCGGGATCGCCGCCTTATCTTGCCAAGGGAACACCTGCCAGCGCACATATCCCCGCTATTAACACGCATAGGTTGTATCTTTAGCCAGAACACTTACCCTCGGTTCCTCGTAGTCCACTATTCCGAGTGAGGGAGTTCAAATGCTGCGTGCGAGAGAGAATCATGGCCTTTCAAAGTCTCTGACCATCGATTTGCCTGTTCGCATGGAGGATCCGAGCGGCACGAGCACTTGTTGCTTAGAAGACCTGCATGACAAGGCCTCTGCCGTCAGCGCGCTCATCGAACGGGAGTATGGTAGCGATATTATATATGCGGATGACTTTTCTCGGGCACAGCACCTGATGACGGGGATGAACTGGTCGCCCGAGCATGACGCGACCACTTGGCCGTGGCCGCCCAAAGCCAGTGGCGAATAATGTGCTCCGATTATCTTGAAGCTGCTCTAGAGCAGAGATCTAACTGATCCATCAGCTCGGATTTTCGAGAAATTTGATGAGCGATGAGCGGCTTTCGCGATATGCGTAACCTCAATCCGGGAACGATTTAACTGGGCAACAATTGTGATCCCGGATGACCCGGCAGCTCGACGTAAAAGCCCCCACCATCACCGTCCGGCAGTGGTGTAAAGCGACGGACAAGCTTGCGGCGGCGGGCTTCCAGCAACTGTCGGCCAATCGGCAGGAACAGGGTCTCCCCGCTTGTCGGCGTTGCCGGATCGATCCGGATCACCACGGTCGTAGCTTCAACGAAGCGGCGGTGTTCAAGCATCCGCTCAATGGCGATCCGAGCCTGCTCGACAGACATGCCGCGCAGATCGAGTTCGTGATCGGCCGAGGCCTGCTCACCCACCAGATCACGTATCTGTTCCTCGTTGAACAGCGGCACGATAACCTCCTCGTTCCCTTCAAAGACCAGGCATCATGGTACTGGCTAGAATACCGGCAATGGCGCGGCGTTGCTCTGTCGGGAGGGATTCAATGGCAGTCCACGCCTCCCGCGCCAGATCAGGATCGCTGGCCGCCGCTTGAACGGTCAGCGCGATCGGATGATCGGCCCCGAGCACCTGCTCGACGGCATTGACGATGGCTGGAATATTGCTGGGGTTGAAGTCTCGCATCCGTTCACTCACTCCGATTGCGCGGTGCCATCTCTTCCATCTATCTCTTGCTGCGCCTGCTCGAACCAACCGATAACGCACAGCCGGTGTTGCTCACCCCAGGTCGCCACGAACTTCTGCGTGGAAGGGTCCGCCGGATCGCGCAAGGCGGTGAGGCGCTCCTCGATATAGGGTCTTGTGAGTGGAATGCCGCACAGCACGGTGATACAGTGCTTCCAATCCTCGTAGCTTTTCAGGGCCTGCATCCGTTCATTCTCCTTTCGCCTGAACGACCCGCTATCTCTCACCAGCAACGCGGTCGCTGTGAGGAAGACGGACGGGCTTCTTGGGGGCTGCGCAGCGCTTCGGTTTCAAGGCGCGTGAGGGCCTTGCCCAGCGACAGGGTTTTGATCTCGGCCTCGATGGCGGCCAGTTGCGCCTCGATCTGGCACACCCGCTCAGTGTTGAGGCGCTTCGGCTTGAGGCTCGTCTTTCCGCGATTGATCGCCATCAGACCGCGTCTTCCGGGTTATCAACCGGATCCAGGACAAGCACTGCCCGCGTTTTACCAAGCCCTTCGATGGGCGGCGAGCGATGCAACAGACCTGAGCAGGGGCGCTCTGGCCAGCGCGTGCCGCGCAGGAGAATCGGGGCGCCGGTGGGAACTGTGATGATATGGCGCGGCTCAGCCCCATCGCTCGAGATCCCATACTGCGTGCCTGGCCCTCGGTAGGTGCAGACAAGGCGCGCTGTCACGGCGTCGATGTGAAACTTCCTGCAGGCATTGGTCGTCACCACTTCGAGGCGCAGCCGGAGATATTTCGCATCCATCAGCCCCGCAAAAATCTGGGCGAGCGCTGCGGTATCCTCGATCAGCCGCCTGCGCTCGGGACCGTCCGGCGTTCCAGATGCATCGCAGATCTTGCGGACAGCCTCCTGGATGTCTGCGTAGGGCAGGATCGCACGCGCTCGTGGCAGCTCATCGGGCTCCAGCGCGTCGATCCAAGACTGGAAGCTTGGCAACGGCTGCCGCCGCCAGATCGCAGCGGCACATCCGGGTCGTCGGATCTCGAAGAGCCCTTCTGGTGTGTCGGACGTGGCTACGGCGCTGTCGGTGTCTTCGAAGACGTCTCGAACAAAGCTCATTCTGCATGTCCTTTACAACGGGATCAGGTGCGGCTACGCCCAGGCTGCGGCGTCATGCGGGTGCAGGCTTTCGAAATGTCGCACATGGACGTGGAGCTGCATTTGGTCGGCCAATGCTGCTTTGATCCGCCGCGCGGCGTCCTCGACAAACATCAGATTGTGCCCGTTGAGGACGGCAAAGGCCTGTTCGTCGGCTCGTTTCACCGCCGTCTGCAACGGGGTCTGGAGCGCGGCCTCGATGCGGTCCACCAGGGCCAGCAGGCCGAAGCTGTCAGCGGTGGGATCTGCCTCTACGGAGACCTGCGCCTCGCTGCGCTGGCTGTGCGGCGTTGCTGCCGAGGCATTGTCGCGCAGCCAGGCGGCGACATCCTCGGGCGTCACGGCAGCCTTTCCAGCGAAGGCATCGCGGAAGCCTTGCTCCACCACGTGGCGCGACAAGGCGCTCGAGCAGGGGCAGGTCGACGAATAGCCGACCCGCACTTCAAGCCGGCAGCGATAGGCGGCGTCAACGAGCGACGCGTCAATGCGCACCGGGTAAGACGTCCAGCCGGACAGCCCCTTGCTCACCAGTGCCGACCGTCGGACCAACAGGTCGAAGGCGACATGCAGCCGCGCATTGCTGCTGCCGCAGTCGGCGTGGGTCTCTATCATCTGGTCGAGCAGCAACCTCAATCCCGCCGGCGTCAGTGCCTCGCCTTCGCTCAGCGTATCGAGCAGGCGATAGAGCCTAGACATGTGGATGCCCTTGGCTTCCGGCCGTGGAAGGTCGACCTGCGCGTCAACGCGGGCATGCAGTTCGCGGTCGCAGCCCGGCTCGCGCACCGGAACGGGCAGGTCAATCCCTTGCATGCCCACCCAAGAGAGTGGGCTGTGAGCTGTGGAGGTATCGGAGAGGTTTATATCGGGGAGTTCTGCATTCATGTCCGGATGTGCCTGTAGTGTGATGAACTGATCGGGTTCAGCGGGCGCGAAGCCTTCTGCGCGCTACCAGGTAAGTGTCTGCATCCCCTCGCGGAAAAGCCAGCTTTCCACCAACGGCCAATTGCCCATTTGCACGCCCTCTATGTAATCGGCCTCTGTCAGTCCGGCGGCGACCGAACAGGCCTGGCACATGATCACGGTCCCCCCATCGGCCATGAAGGCACGCAGCATGTCGTGGATCGAGGTGCCGTTCTCGGCCATGAGCCCATGGACGTGGCTGGGGCGGTTCCGATCGGCGAGATAGACCGCGCGGATGTTGAGCCAGATCGCTGCGTCGTGCCCGTTGGCAAGCACGCGCTGGTGGGCGAACATAATGGCCTTGGCGGCAGACCAAGTATCGTCCGTGGTCAGATTGATGAACAGACCGCGCTGTTCACCTTCGGCCTGCTGCGCGTCGGCCGAGAGCGGCGCCGTGACTGCAAGTGCAAACGCGAGGATGAGGGAGTGAAGGAGTCTCATTGGACAGTGCTTTCCTCGAAGGTTGATGAAACGCGAAGCCGCTATGTCACCCAGCATCAGAGCGACAAGAGCAATAGCACTCTGCTCATGCCGGCGACGGCGCGCCGCCACAGGCCGCACAGACGCCGTGAACCTCGATCACATGACGTTGAGGCGTGAAGCCGGTCTTCCCAACAACGCCCGATACACTCTCCAGCACGTCTGGGGCGATACGCTCTTCGACCTGGCGGCAACCGTCGCAGATCGAAAGGATGGAGGCCTCAAGGAGCCGGTCGCACTGGCAGGCCATGAACGCGTTCATCCACTCGAGGCGGTGCACGCGGCCACGCGCATTCAAGGCGGCGAGCGCCCGGTAGATGGTCGGCGGCGCGATCTTGGGATTGGTCTCACGCATCTCCCGCAGGACGTCGTAAGCGGACAGCGGCCCGCCGCGCCGGCGCAAAACCCGCAGGACGTCCGCCTGCATACTTTCTGCACGCTTGCCCATGAATGTCTTCCCCGGACTCCTCTGAAGCACGCTTTAAAATGTTATAACATAACATTTCGATCTGAGCGATGGCTTCGTTTGCGATGATGTCCGGCTGCGTCAAACGATACCATTTTCTGCGTCGGAATCTGGGGTCGGCCTTCTGTTAAAGAGGGTCCGCTTTCACCGCTTTGCCGAAGCGAACGGTCTATCTTGGTCTGTTCCTGGAGTGGCCAAGCGCAAGCCCAACCGTAGCCAGGCCCGAAGTCCGCT
>CAYYSM010000019.1:0-16297 GCA_964474225.1 uncultured Hyphomicrobiaceae bacterium | reverse complement strand
CTGCTCGAAGCCTGCGCCGACCGGCTCTGGCTGGTCGCGGACGGCACGGCGCAACCTTATGACGGCGACATCGCCAGCTATCGCGCGCAGGTGACAGGGCCGCGGCCAAGCGCCCGTTCCGCCTCAGCCGCGCCGACCGGCCGCGCGAACCGGACCGAGGACCGCCGCGCCGCTGCCGCGCGCCGCGCCGAACTCGCCCCGCTCAAGAAGGCGATCCAGCAGCACGAAGAGCGGATGCAGACGCTACAGACCAAGCTCGCCAAGCTGGACGAGAAGCTGGCCGATCCCGCGCTCTACGACGAAACGCCGGAAAAGGCGCGCGACTTTGCACGCCTGCGCGGGGAACTGGCCAAGGAGCTGGAACAAGCTGAAGAAGATTGGCTCGCGGCCTCCGAGAAATACGAGGAAGCCGCCACGGCGGAAGGGGCTACACCGTCGGCTTGATCACAAAGCCTTGGGGCGCCGCGCCGCCGTCCTGGATGATCTCGATGTCCTCAACGCGGGCATCGCGCGGCCCGGAGCGGCAACGCTCCAGCATGATGTCAACCGTTTCGGCCGGGCCAGCAAAGACCGCTTCGACGTTGCCGTCGCGCCGGTTCCGTATCCAGCCGGACAGCCCGAGTTGTTCGGCCTGCTCGCGCGCCCAGCCGCGAAAGTTCACGCCCTGCACGCGCCCGTGCAACAGTAGATGCACCGTGCGTTGATCAGCCATTAGCGCCCCTTCTAGCTAGCGCGGAAAGCGCACCGGCCGCCGTCTCCCCAGATATTGCCGGCCCGGCCCATACGCGCCCAGGGGCCGGCGCGGCAGCCAGCTCTCCAGCTGGGCGATGTAAGAGCGTGGCAGCCCGAATTCCCGCGCGCCGGGTAGCACCGCGCTGAGCAGATAGTTCGGCCGCGCGACGCCCGGCATGTGCCGGCTGCTGGTATAGACGAACGCGCCAGCCTCGCCCGCGTCCTGCGCAACAAAGAGACGGCGGCGGAAATAGTTGCGCCAGGCCACGCCCTCATAGGCATCCAACGCCTCGATATGGCCAAGGTTGCACCACCAGAGCACGCCGTGGACGGCATGATCTTCATCCGGCCAGATCGAGGCCGCGCCGCGCTTGTTGATGAGGAAGCGCCAGCCGTCGAGCCGCGCCGGACCGATCGCCCGCGCGCCGGGGCAGCGCGCGCCCATCACGCGCGGATGCATGTTCGAGCCATAGGCGAAATAGAGGATCATAAGCGTCGGCTATCGACTAAATGCCGAGGATCTGCTTCTTCTTGCGGTCGAACTCCTCCTGCGAGATCACGCCGTCATCCCGCAGCCGCTGTAAGTCACGCAGCTCGTCGCTGAAGCTCTCGACCCGCCCGCTCTGCGAGTTGGAGGGCTGGTCGCCGCCCCCTGGATCGAAGCTCATGTCGGGCTGGCCGCCTTCAGACCGCGGATCGGGTCCGAAACGATTTTCGCCCGCCTGCCCAGGCACTGCGCCGAGATAGATGATCGGACCGAAGGTGAGGGTCAGCCCCACGAGCATGAGCACGAACCCCTCCAGGCTGCCCGGCGGGCCGGCATTCGAGACCGCGCTGCCCGCCATCGACGCCAGAAAAAGCGGGACGATCCACCAGCCCGACACCCCGAGGTCGTGCAGCCGCTTGACGGACGTCGCCAGCGAAATCCAGGTCGCCACGGCGAAGGCGCCCACCATGACGAAAGCAGCCGGAGCGTTTGGGGCGCCGGCGGGCGGTCCGCCGCCCGGCCCCGTAGGCGTGATCAGACCCGCAAATAAGCTTGCGACCACAACGATGATGATCTGGACAAGAAAGGCCATCCACCAGCGGCCCCGGCCGATGCGCCCGTAAAACGTGAAAAGCCACCTGGCGGAAATCACCTCACCCTCGCTTTGTTGCGCGCCTCAGAAGCCCAGACTGACGGCCATGGCGCGGCTATTCAAACTCCATGATGATATCATCGACCGCGAGGCTGTCGCCCGGCTTGGCGTTGATTTTCGCAACGATGCCGTCGCGCTCGGCCCGCAGGATGTTCTCCATCTTCATCGCCTCGACCGCGCAGAGCCGCTCCCCGGCCTTCACCTCCTGCCCTTCGCCAACGTCGATCGACACCACCAGCCCCGGCATTGGACACAGCAGCATTTTCGAGGTGTCCGGGGCCTCGCGCACGGGCATGAGCGCGGCTAGCTCCGCCTCGCGCTCGGTGAACACATGAGACGGCAAACGGATACCGCGATGCGTCAGTTCGTAACCATTGAGCAGGGGACGGAGTTGCACCGCCACGGCCCGGCCGTCGATCTCGCCCTGCCAAACCGGGTTGCCTGGCCACCAGTCCGACGTGACCTCCACCGTCCGGCGCACGCTGCCGGCCGCGTCCAGCACATCGATCACCGCGTGCCCGTTGTCGTGCCTGCGCACCGCCAGCTTCTCGCTGACCCCGCGGAGATCGGCGACGCGCACCGGCGCGAACTTGACCTCCTTGCCGCTCATCTGGCCGGAAATCTGCCGGCGGCGGCGGTTGCCGAGGTCGTCGATGAACACCGCGGCGATCGCCAGCGTCTCGCGCTCCTGTGCGCTCGGCGCGCGCGGCGCGAAGCCGTCCGGGTATTCCTCCGCGATGAACCCTGTCGAAAGATCGCCCGCGCGCCATTTCTCGTTCTGCATGATGGCGCTGAGGAACGGCACATTGTGCTCGATGCCATCGATGAAGAAGTTGTCGAGCGCCCACGCCATGTGGTCGATGGCGGCGAGCCGGTCTGGCCCGTGCGTGCACAGCTTGGCGATCATCGGGTCGTAGAACATCGAGATTTCGCCGCCCTCCTCCACGCCCGTGTCGACGCGGATGGTGCGGCCCTGGCGCTCGCCCACCTCCGGCTCGCGGTAGTGGACAAGCCGGCCGATGGACGGGAGAAAGTTGCGGTTCGGATCTTCCGCGTAGATGCGGCTCTCGACCGCCCAGCCATTCAGCCGGATTTCGCCCTGGGTCAGCCCCAGCCGCTCGCCCGCGGCCACGCGAATCATGTGCTCCACAAGGTCGATGCCGGTGACCAGTTCGGTGACCGGATGTTCGACCTGGAGGCGCGTGTTCATCTCCAGGAAGTAGAAATTGCGGTCGGGATCGACGATGAACTCCACCGTCCCCGCGCTGACGTAATCCACCGCGCGCGCCAGCGCGACCGCCTGCGCGCCCATCTTTTCGCGCGTCGCCGGGTCGAGGAACGGGCTGGGCGCCTCCTCGATCACTTTCTGGTTGCGCCGCTGGATCGAGCATTCGCGCTCGCCAAGATGCACGACATTGCCGTGGCCATCGGCGAGCACCTGGATTTCGATATGGCGCGGGCGCTCGACGAACTTCTCGATGAAGACGCGGTCGTCGCCGAAGCTCGATTTCGCTTCCGACATCGAGGACGCGAAGCCTTCGGCCACCTCGTCGGCGCTGTGACACACGCGCATGCCCTTGCCGCCCCCGCCAGCCGAGGCCTTGATGATGACCGGGAAACCGATGTCGGCGGCGATCCGCGCGGCCTCGTCCGGGTCCTCGATCACCGCCATGACGCCCGGCACGGTGTTCACGCCTGCCTCGGCAGCGAACTTCTTCGACTCGATCTTGTCGCCCATCACCTCGATCGCCCTGATGTTCGGGCCGATAAAGGTTATGCCCGCGTCCTCCAGCGCACGGGCAAACGCGGGGTTCTCGGACAGGAAGCCGAAACCGGGATGGATCGCCTGCGCCCCGGTCTGCTTTGCCGCCTGAATAATTCTGTCGATGTTCAGATAGGATTCGGATGCAGCCGCCGGGCCGATATGCACGGCCTCGTCCGCCATATCGACATGCACAGAGTCATTGTCCGCATCCGAGTAAACCGCGACGGTCTTGATGCCCATCCGGCGCGCGGTCTTCATCACGCGGCAAGCGATCTCGCCGCGGTTGGCGATGAGGATTTTCTCGAACATGCAGGCGGTCTCCGAAAAACAGGATCGGCTTGTTATTGGCGTGATGTTTTAGCCCGCGGCCCGCGCGGGGTAAACCGTGTGCGCGAGACGCGTTATTCGGCGGGTTCCTTTATCGCCTGATCCTCCTCGCGCAGGCTCATGATGTATTTGGCGATATTTTCCAGCTCCGCGCGGGTGAACTGGATTCGCGGCATGGCGGGATGCGGGTCGAGCACATAAGCCTCAATCTTTTCCGCGGTCATGCCCGGGCGGTTGGCGATCGCGACGAAGCCGGGCACGTCGGTCAGTACCGTGTCGGAGTCGTCCTGCGCGACCTGATGGCAGTTAACGCAAAGCTTTTCCGCAAGCTGCTCGCCATCGGCGATGTCGAGCTGCTCCAGCGTCTGCGCGGACGCGGGCGCGGCGGCGAACAGCATGAGGGCAAGGGAAAGATAGAGGCTCAAGACTGGCATTTAGCACTCCCATCTGGCCGGGTTTTATTGGCCAGACGATAACGAGGCGAGGCGGCCCGCGCCAGCCCGCAGTTGCGCCGGGCGCTACTCGGGCTTGCGGTAGAGCGCGCGGAAATGGGGCGAGCCGCCGCCTTCGGCTTCGAGATACTCGAAGCTTTCCGTTTCCAGCATCTTGGCCAGCACATCCAGCTCATGCCGCTGCAGCGGCCAGGGCGGCGTCTCGCCTTCGGGCGGCGCGTCGGTCGCCTTGGTTATGACGAGAAGTTGGCCGCCGGGCTTCACGTAGTCCGGCAGCCGTGCGATCGCGCCCGCCCGCATCGACTGGCGCAACGCCTGGAGCGTGTAGACCTCGCAGACGAGATCAAACGCCGCGCGCCACGCCTCCGGCGGTGGCTCCATCAGGTTGTGCACGGCCCAGTCGATGTTCGGATGCGGGAAGCGCTTGGCGGCCCATTCAACCGCCTCGCCGGAGATGTCGAAGGCCGTGACGTTAAAGCCTGCTTCGGCCAGCGCATTGGCGTTGTCGCCCAGCCCCGCGCCGACATCGAGCACGCGCCCGCGCGGCGCATCCGCGGGCAGCCCCGCCAGCCATTCGGCCAGTTCCGGGCGGACCTTCTGATGCCCCCACGGCACCATCGCCGGATCGCCTTCCGCGCCGCGATAAACCGCGTCGAACCAGCCGAGCGGCTTGCCCACGCGCTCGCATTCCGCGCGGATCTGGTCGGCCACCGCCTTGCCGTGGGCGCGCCGCGCCTCGAAATCCTCCGGCTGTTCCGCTCCGCTCACGCCTTCTTCTCCCACTTTCCGGTTTCGGTCTGCTGCCAGTATGTCACGTCGTGCCCGGCCTGTTTCGCCGCCTTCCAGCTTGCGCGCGCCGCGGCCAGCGCGCTTTCATCGCCGCCATCGAACAACAGCACGACGCGCGCATAATCGGCTGCATCGGGCAGCGGCGCGCCCTCCACGATGAAACGCACCTGCGCGCCGTTCGGGTTCGCGGTCTCCGGCGTCAGGACAATGGGATAGCGCGGGGCATCGCGCTCGCTCGCCAGGCCGTGCGGCAGAAACGAATCCTCGCGATAGGACCACAGATGCGAATCCAGCGCCTCGGCATATTCCTGCGAGGCCGTCTGCACCACCGCGCGCCAGCCGCGCGCCAGCGTCTTCTCCAGGAGCACGGGCAACACCCGCTCAAGCGGCTGGCGCTCAAGATGATAGAAAAGGATTTCCGCCACGTCAGTCAGCCCGGTCAAATCGCTGCCTGTGGCCACTTTTAGCACTTCTGCGGGCAATACGGGAGACGGCGGGCGTCCGCACGGTTCAATGGCTTGCGCTTCGCGCGACCGCGACCTGCGCCTCCGCAGGCGGCGAGGTGTTCGCTGGGGCCCAGCACTCATATTCACATAGTTCTGCAAGCGCAGCGGTGTCGTGCAGCTGGATGGTCTGATGGTTGATTTCGACCCGCCCCTCGTTGCGAAGGCGCTTCAGCGTGCGGTTGACATGAAACTTCGTCATGCCGAGCGCATCGGACAAGACGATCTGGTTAAACGGCATCTGGAAGCGCCCGTCCTCGGCAAGGTCCACCGCATCGAGCCGGTCATGCGTTTCCAGCAGAAAGTGCAAAACCCGCTCGTAGGCTGTCAGGCGCGACAGGCGAAGCACATGCGCCATCATTCGCAAGCTCCGGGCCTGCGCGTTCTTTTCGAGAGCCGCAGCGAGTTCCGGGCTGTCCTCGCTCACGCTCTGGATCTGGCGTTGGCGCACCAGCACCAGATGCAGCTTGTTGCTTGCGGCCAGCGCGACGCCGGATTCCGGCGCTGGCGGCGTAAGCTCGATGAGATCGCCCGGCAGCGCCAGGTCGAAAACCACCCGCCGCCCGTCCGCCAGCAGCCTGTAGCAATAGACCGATCCCGACGCGACGATAGCCGCCGCGCCCGGCTCGTTCGCGATTTCGGCGTCGGGATCAAACTCTTTCTGCGCACCATCCAGCGCGCTTAGCCGAGCCAGCGCCTCGCCCGGAAGCGGACCCGCCGTGCGGAGGCGCTTAAGAAGCAGCAGCCGCCATCCAATATTCTCGGTTGCACTCATGCATTCGTGCTTGTGTAAAGACAGCGACGCCGCGTTGCCCGGCCCGTGCGCCTAAATGCCATTCCCCAGCGGCACGATCATCTGGAAGCGGCAACCGCCGGGAGGAAGCGAGAGCTGGGCTTCTCCGCCAAGCTGGTGCGGCAAGGCTTCCTCAATGAGACGGCGGCCAAGCCCCGAAGCGCCGGGTTCTGCTGACATTACGACGCCCGACTCGCACCATTTGAACGCAAAATGCGGCGGCGCGCCGTGATCCTCATACCACCATCTCACCACAATGTGGCCCTCATCCGACGCCAGCGCGCCAAACTTTAAGGCGTTGGTCATCAACTCATGAATAACGAGCGCGAAGGTCTGCGCCCGCTCCTGTTCCAACAGAACATCCGGCCCCTCAACGGAGACGGTATCGGCGTCGCCAGCCCCGTTCGACAAGAATTGTTCCAGGATGAGATCGGTCAGGTTGACCTTCCCGTCCGTCCGCTGGCCGAGCATGACATGCGCCAGCGCAAGCGCCTGCAGGCGTCCTTCAAACGCCTCGTAAAACTCGTCCAGCGTCTCGCTATTGCGGTAGGTCTGCGCCGCCAGAGCCCGGATGTTGGCGAGCATGTTCTTGATACGGTGCTGGACCTGGAGGGACGACGCCTGATCCCCGCCGCCCTCGCCGCCGAGCGGGCGGTTGTGCCCGGTCTTGACACGAAAATCCACGGTCATTGGTAGCGTCCTGTGCCGCCGGAGCGCGCTGCGTTCGCCAGCGTCTCCCCGAGAAAGGCGTGCAGGCGGTGCATCACAATCGGTTTGTCCAGCATCGGGGCGTCAGCATACTCGGGCCTGATGCCCTGGGGACCAAAGCCGGAGATGAAGATGAACGGGATGTTCCGCGCCCGCAAGGCATCCGCGACCGGATAAGCCATCTGACCTCCGAGGTCGATGTCCAGGACTGCAACGTCCACCGGGCCGGCGCTTCCTGACAGCCGCAAGGTCTCGGCGATCGAGGCGGCGGGCCCCACGACTACAGCGCCATTTTTCTCAAGTTCGTGCCGGAGCTCCATGGCGATCAGATACTCGTCCTCCGCCAGGAGGATACGGCGACCGGCCAGACTCTGCATGGTCGTTTCCATGTTTGGTTATTTGGCGTCCCCCGCGCGCGATCCCGTACCGCACACCCGCGCGAGGGCCACAACGCTATCAGGACCGGCCCGGCAAGTCGACACGGCCGGGGGGGGGTCAATCTGTCGAAGTTCTCAGGCCATCGGCCAGGCAGTCTTCGCGCTCGCCTTCTCTTTAGCCCGAGGCCCGCCGCTCTGCGGGCGTCGGGTGCAAAAGTTCGCTCACCACGCGCACCAGCTCGGCCGTGCGGACGGGCTTTTGCAGCAGCGGGGCCTGCCGCCACACCTCGGCCTCCAACTCGCTCGGCCCGTAGCCGGTCACGATGACGTAGGGGACATTGTTCCCGGCGAGTTGCTGGGCCACCGTCGCGGTAGTCTCGCCATTGACGTTGATGTCGATAACCGCCGCATCCGGCCGCTCAGTCTGTAAAGCCGCAAGGGCGTGGTCCACGCTGGCCGTCGGACCGATGATCCGGCAGCCCTCCCTTTCCAAAAGCTTGCCGAGGGACATGGCCAGCAGGAAATCGTCCTCCACGATAAGGACGCGACAATCTTCAAGGCCCGTGCCTGGCTTCTCGTTGCGCACTTCCCCTTCCCTCTTCGTGTTGTCGGGCGCCGCAGATAGCAAGCGCGGCGCCAGAAACACGCGATAGAACATGAAAGAGCGTAGATGTAAATAGACGATCACGACGCCAATACGCCATGCAATCCGGTATTTTGTTTCAAATTGGGATTTTTTATTCGGCAGGGAAACGCGAAACCGCGACTTTTCCCGTACCCGTGCCATGCCCGCGCCTCAGTCTTCGGCGTATGGGTTCTTGCCCTTGCGCAGAAACAGCCGCACCGGCACGCCCCACAGATCGAAGGCATCGCGCAGGCTGTTGATCAGATAGCGCTCGTAAGAGGCTGGCACGGCTTCGGGCCGCGAGCAGAACACGACGAAACGCGGCGGCCGCGCCCCCGGCTGGGTCACGTAGCGCAGTTTGATGCGCCGGCCGCCCGGCGCTGGCGGCGGATGCGCCTCGATGGCCTCGGAAAGCCAGCGGTTAAGCTTGCCGGTGCCGAAGCGAGCGTTCCAGAGTTCGTAGGCCTTGCCCACCTGGGCCATGAGCTGGGTGACGCCGCGGCCCGTCAGCGCGCTGATGGGGACCATCGGCACGCCCTTGATCTGCGGCAACAGCCGGTCGATCTCCGCGCGGAAGCTGCGCCGTTTCGCGTCCTTGTCGGTCACCACGTCCCATTTGTTGATGGCGACGACCATCGCGCGGCCCTCCTCGGCGGCCAGCGCGGCGATGTGCAGGTCCTGCTTTTCCAGCGCGCGGTCCGCCTCCAGCAGCACGATGACCACCTCGGCAAAGCGGATTGCCCGCAGCGCGTCGCTCACCGAGAGCTTTTCAGCCTCTTCGTGAACCCGCGCGCGCCGGCGCAAGCCGGCGGTGTCATAAAGCTTGATACGCTGTTCGCCCCAAGTCAGGTCGATGGCGATGGAATCGCGGGTGAGGCCCGGTTCCGGTCCGGTTATGGCGCGGTCCTCGCCGGCGAGGCGGTTGAACAGCGTCGACTTGCCGGCATTGGGCCGCCCGATGATGGCCACGCGGATCGGTCGCTCTGCGTCTTCGGCTTCAGCCTCCGCAATGCCTTCTGTCAGGAAGGCTTCTGCCGCCGTCTCCAGCCGGTCATGCAGATCACCAATCCCCTCGCCGTGCTCCGCAGAGATCGCGACCGGATCGCCCAGTCCGAGACTGTAGGCTTCATAGACCCCGGATTCACCCGCGCGGCCCTCGGCCTTGTTGGCGACGAGGATCACCGGATGGCCAGACTGGCGCGCGATGTCGGCGAACATTTCATCCGCCGGCGTCACGCCGGCGCGCGCGTCGATGACGAACAAGATGAGGTCGGCTTCAGCGATGGCGCGCTCGCTCTGGAGGCGCATCCGCTCAGCGATGCTGCCCGCTTCGGCATCCTCCAGCCCGGCGGTGTCGATCAGTGTGGCCGGTTGTCCGGCGACCTCGAATTCACCCTCCCGGCGGTCGCGCGTGAGGCCTGGCATCGGGGCGACGAGCGCGAGCTTTCGCCCGGTCAAGCGGTTGAAAAGGGTCGATTTGCCGACATTGGGCCGGCCGACGATGGCGACTTTCAGGCTCATGCGCCGCGACGGGGCGCGTGCCGCGGCACGCTTGCCCGCTAGTTCAGGGCGATCAGATCGGCGCCGTCGGTCAGCACATACATCTGCCCGGCAGCAACCACGGGGGCGATGTAGACGCCCGTATCCAGATCGCGCTTGGTGACGATATCGCCCGTACGGGCGTTCACGCCCAGCATAAGGCCTTTCGACGAAATCAGCCAGAGCTTGCCGCCGGCGAGCACCGGACCGTTCCAGTGGCGCGCGGGCGGCAGGTCCGCGACCCAGGCGATCTCGCCGCTATCGCGCTCCACCGCGACCAGCTTGCCCGAGCGATCCACGACAAACACGCCCTGCCCCGAAACCCACGGCGTCTGTGAGCCGGCGACATCGAGCGACCAGCGCCGCGAGCCGGATTCGATGTCGGTCGCGATCAGGCGGCCAGCGCCGCTGACCGCATAGACCGTGCCGCCAGCAATCGCCGGGCGCGCCGTGTCGCCGACTTCCTGCGCGGCGAGACCGGGCCGCGTGCGCGTGAGCGATTCCGCCCATTTCGGCTGACCATTATTGATGTCGAAGGCGAGAAGCTCACCCGAAGGGTACGGCACGACCACCGTGTCGCCCGAAACGGCCGGGCTTGCGTTGCTCAGGATTGCCGCAGCTTCGGGCAGGCCGCGCGCGGTCCAGAGTTCGCGGCCATCCTCGGTCGACAGGCAGAAGAGCTGGCTTTCGGCATTGACCACGAAAATCCGCCCGTTGACGGCAGTCGGCGACATGCGGAAGGGAAGCTCGGAGCGTTTGGTCCAGAGCGGCTTGCCGGAGGCAGGATCGAGCGCGACCACCGTGCCGAAGCCTGTGGCAGCGAACAGCTTGCCGTCGGCAATCGCCAGACCGCCGCCGAAGCCGGCTTCCTCATCCTCGCCCTCGGGCACCAGCTCGCGCTCCCAAAGCTCGTTGCCGCTGCTCTTGGAGAAGGCGCGGACCGTGCCCTCGGTGTCGATCGTGTACACGCGGTTTCCCGCGATGACCGGCTTGGCGATGAGCTGGCCGTCGGAGCTGGAACCGGCGCCGATGTCGGTCTGCCAGCGCGCGCTCAGCCGGCCGCTGAAAGCCAGATGCCCCGGCGCATTGGAGGCTATGCCGCCCGGTTGACTCCACGCCCCGTTGGTCTGCGGATCGGAGACCGACACAGGCCGGGCCGTCTCGACACTGGCGATTGAAGATGTCGCGCCCGGCGACACGACCGGGATGCGCTCGCCCGGCAGCCGTTCCTCTTCTTCTTCGAAAATGGAGGTCACGGAGTCCGCCACGCCGGACACTGACGCGCATCCCGCGAGCGGCAGGACCAGCGCCAGCGCCGCGATCCGCAGCGTTCGACCTGCCGCGCGGCCTGCGCTGCCTTGCGCGCCGCCTTGTCCCGTCATCTCGGCCATGCCCTGTCCTTCGCCGTTTCTTCTTCGGTTATTCGTGGTCGCAACCCAACCGACGCGGCACGCGAAACAGGTCTTGACGCCTACTGCACCGCTGCGGCGGCATCCCTCGGCTCGCCCGCGGCCGGCGCGTTGATAAGTTCGAGCATCATCTGCGCGCGCTGACGCATCGGCCCTGGCGTCTCGCCGTCGCTCAGAAGCTCCTGGTAGAGCGTGCTCGCCTTCTCATCCTGATCGGCCTTGAAAGCGGACAGCGCCAGCAATTCACGGGCCGAATGCCGCCACGGGCTCGTATCGTCGCGCATGTCGCCGATGCGGTCCTCGATCTCGGCGGGCGCGGCGGTGTCGACCAGCAGGGTCGCCGCCTGAATCCGCGCGAAGCCGCGCAGCATGGCATCGCTGATGCTTTCGGCGACGCTATCATACGCCGATACAGCCGCATCGGTCTCGCCCTTAGCCGCAGCAATGGCGGCCAGCCGCAGCTCCGACAGCGCGGAATAGCTGCCCGTGCCGTCCTCAGACAGCGCGGAGAATGTCTCTTCCGCCGCGTCCTCCTGGCCAGCCCGCTGCAGCGTGCTCGCCTGCACGAAGGCCGTGCCGTCGGAGGCCGCGCGGGAACTCTGCCACCACGTCCAACCCTGATAACCGCCCACGGCCAGCACGATCACCAGCGCCGTCGCTATGATGTAAACACCGTATTTCCGCCAAACCTGCGCCAGTTGCTCCCGGCGCATGTCCTGTTCGACTTCGCGGAAAATGTCACCTTCACTCATGTCTCGCCCGCTTCGCGCGCTCTTGTTCGCAGCGTGATACGTCTGGCCGCCAAACTCGTCGGGCAGCCCTGCAAGAGGGGAAAATCAACGCCTTCCCCGCTTACGCTTAAATGTAGGTTCGCCGCCGATCACTCAAGCGCTAGTTGCCGGTGATTTTCGGCTTTTTCGTGACTGTCCCCGGCGCATCCACACGCTCGCCGCGCATGCCGTACACGTGCTCTCTGCCGGGAAACTGGCGGCTGCGCACCTCCTCGGCATAGGTCTTCACCGCATCCGCGATGCCGTCGGCCAAATCCCCGTAACGCTTGACGAATTTCGGCACGCGCGGCGACAGGCCGAGCATGTCCTCCAGCACCAGGATCTGTCCGTCGCATTCGGCCGATGCGCCGATGCCGATGGTCGGGATCTCAACCTGGCGCGTGATCCGCGCGGCGAGCAGTTCGGCCACGCCCTCGACGACCAGCGCAAAGGCGCCCGCCTCACTGACGGCCTGCGCATCCGCCTCGATCTGCGCCCATTCGCTCTCGCGCCGGCCCTGCGCGCGGTAACCGCCCAGCGTGTTCACCGACTGCGGCGTCAAGCCGATATGCGCCATCACCGGGATGCCGCGCTCACTCAGGTAGCGAATGGTCTCCGCCATGCGCTGGCCGCCCTCCAGCTTGATCGCGCCACAGCCGGTTTCCTTCATCACCCGCGCGGCATTGTGGAAGGCTTGCGCCGGGCTCTCCTCGTAGCTGCCGAATGGCATGTCCACGACCACCAGCGCGCGCCGCGACCCGCGCACCACCGCCGCGCCGTGCATGATCATTAGATCGAGCGGGACCGGCACGGTGCTCTCATAACCATGCATCACCATGCCCAGCGAATCGCCGACCAGCATGAAATCGACATGCGGATCGATCAGCCGGGCGGTGTGCGCGTGATAGGCGGTCAGCGCAACAATCGGCGCGCCGCCCTTGCGCGCGCGAATTTCAGGCGCCGTGACCCTCTGTACGGTTTCGCTCATGTCTCCATCCTGTTGTTCTGCGACGCCGCCTATCGCCCGGGATGAGCGGACAGCCGCAAGTGCTTGTCGCGCCGGAATCTTAGCCCGTGGTTAACGCTATCAATCAAATTCTCTTCTCATTCGATGAAAAACGTCGTTTTCTCGCGATCGAGGGCAAAGTTATCAGATGCGAGGGGCCACAAGCATGTTCGCTGAAATCATCTTCGCCAGCCTGATCGCCGCGGGAGGGCCGACCGCGCTGGCGCAAACGCCGGAGCCGCAGCCTGCCGTCACGCGCCATGCGGACGCCGCCCAGGGCGCGCGCCTGCATCTTGCAGCCGACCTCGGCTGCCCGCGAGGCTATACCCGGCGGCGTGGATATGACGAGCGCTGCTATCGCCGGCATTCCGGTCCTTATCACAACAACCCGGGTCACGGCTATGGCCGCCATGACCGGGATCGTTATTACGATGAGCGGCCGGGCCGGTATTCGGACCGGAGCGGGCCTTATTACGAGGACGACTCCTACCGCAATGACTGGAACGGGCCGGGCGACCGGCTGCGGGACCGTAGCGGCCGCCCCTATCGTGAGGCCGAGCCGGGCTTCGAGGACAACGTGCCGACTTACCGCCGCGGAGGATACGACGAACCGGCCCCGCGATATTACGAGCGCGGTTTCGATGATGGGCGCGATCGCTGGCGGCGCGGCGACAATTTCGGACCCTACCGCGAAGGCCGGGTTGACGGCGCGGCGGATTACAGAAGCACGAGCTACGACGAGCCCGGTTATAAAAAAAAAGATACGGACCCTATGACCATTACAGCGAGCCACAGCCAGACTGCGGGCTCCGCTGCTGGATCAACCGTTTAGCCGAGGACGATTATCCGCCCGCAAAAGCCTATCTGCGGCCGCGCCGGGATGTGGGAGCCGAACGAGATGCGATGCGACAGGTCTGCAAGCGGAAAGCGCGGCGCGACCCCAGCGGCTGTTGGCACTGCCCATCCGGGTGTTTCGCGGTCTATCGGCCCTGCCGGAACTGGCGGTGCACGTTTGAACAAAGGCGCCATGCACCGCGGCTCGCCCGCCCATTCAGCGAGCGTTCAGATTCGACTGAATAGCGTGAAGACGCTCCCGGCCTCAGCCAAATCGGGGCCAGAGCAGGGATGAGGAAAAATGGAGCGTCTCATGCGCAATGCATTGAAAGCCTTCGTGTTAATGGCCTTCGGACTGGCCGCGTTCGCCTTCGCCGCGCCGCAGGCTGCGGCCGCCAGCGCGGGTACCGCTGCGCCAACCCTGAAGCAGCTTCTCGCAGGAGAGGCGACCAGTTCGCTGGTCAAGGAAGCGCGTTATGCGTTCCGGCGCTGCCTGCGCCGCAACCGCGTTTGCCGCAGGCGTTTCGGCGTCGGCCGAGACTATCGCCGCTGTATGCGCCGCGCTCGCTGCCTCTGGTACCAGCGTCGTGGTTGCGTCCGCGCGAACCGTATCTGCCGCAGCCGCTGGGGCATCGGCCGGGACTATCGCCGCTGCATGCGGATCCGGCGTTGCCTGTAACCAGAGCCTGGCCTGATGGTCGGGCGCCAACGACCTGAAGGAGAGAGTGAGAGATGCGCGTACAGTTCAAAATGGCTCTTGTGTTTTTGATCGCTTTGGCCGCGTGGAGCGGAACGCCCAGTCAGGCAGCCGCGGGAACCGCGGCCTTGACGCTGGACGGAATGCCGTCCTCCGCGCATGTCTCCTCTCTCTTGCATAAGGTGTATCACCACCGCTTCCCCGGTGAGCGGGCCGACCGCTGCTATGTGCGCCATCTGGAGTGCCGGTACAGTTCCGGCTTCGGCCATCGCTATCGCCGCTGCATGCGGCGGGGAGGCTGCGGGTACCGCCCTCGGTTCGGCTTTGGCCATGTGCATCGCAGCTGCGGCTACTGGCTGCGCCGCTGCCGGGATAACTGGTTTTATCCGGAAGATATCCGCGGCTGCCTGCGCTATCATGGCTGTCTGCATCCTTACTACTAAGCGGGCGAGCAACCGCGCATGACAAAAAGGCCGCCTACGGGGCGGCCTTTCCCTTACGTGAAGCCGCTGATGTTTTAACCGGCGCTGTCTCCCCAAAAGCTGAATTGATGGAATTGAACAACTTTTCTGCCCTACTTGCCGTATTTTTCGGCAGGTCTGATACCTTTTCCCAACCATCGAACCGCCGCAGGATCTCCGACATGACCCGCCGTTTGTCGAGTTCCTCGTGCCCGTAGCGCTGGACTAGCACCGTTTCCACGCGCTTGGTAACCATATCAGAGCCATCGACGGGCAGGTCCTCCAGCTTGATGGCGATACCGAAGGCCGCGTTGACGCAATCGATGTAGAATTGATCGTCGAACAAGTCCTCGATCGCGGCGTCGGTCTTCTTGATCCCGGCTGCTTTGCCAAGCATGAGCACACGAAACCGCGCCTGCTGCTCTTCGGCTAGTCCCCTGAGCGTCAGTTCCTCGATCTTATCCTTCGCGGCGTGGCCCTCGGCGTCCGTGTCGAGAAGAACGCCAGAATCCCAACCCTGACCAACGGCGAAGGCTGCGTACATAGGCGTTTTCGGCGCGCCGCGCGCAGGCCACAGATAAATGCGGTCCGAGAGATGCGCTTTGCCCTCGCTCCGTAGAATGCCGGAGAGCTTTTGGAGGATTAGCGCGTCGTCGCCGCCTTCGACAATCAGCGTCTGGCGCGTGCCAAGCAGGCCGCTCATATCACCGGTCAGACCGAGCGAAAGCTCGATCACGGCCATAGGCGCACGCTGGCTGCTTACCACGCCCTGTTTCACTGTCCCGTGATGACCCTTCGTCTCGACGATACGTACCCGCTCGGGATAGGCCGGGTCGACCATCGAGGCGAGATGGGTCGTGTAAAGGAGTGTGTTTGATTCTGAAAGCCGTTGAAAAACTTCGAGCAAATCGCGCTGTCCAGAATAATGAAGGTGAATGCCGGGCTCTTCTAGCAGCAGGATGCATCCCTTGTATTGCCCCTGGCTTGCGTGAGTGAATTTCCAAGCGAAGGATACATGCCAACGAAAGCCGCTAGAGCGCCGGTGCAGGCGTACCGGCATGCCAACCGCATCGTCTTCCGCAAAGATATTGAGCGTCGGCCCATCAATTTCGATGTGAAAGCTGACGTGCTTCTGTGTCCAGAGATTGCGGAACTGCTTGCTGAGATAAGACGACGCGGCCCGCTTGTCGAAGGACCGAACGGTACGTCCTTCCGCTGTGCCGCCCTTCGCGAGAAACTCATCGATATCTACCTTTGCTAGGTCCAGAACGATCTTGATAGTCTGCTCTTCGTTCGTCAGCCCTTGCCACTTCACCTGGACACCTCGAAAAACCCCTCCCCGAATCGGCAGCGGCATGATTCACTCTCGCT
>CAYYSM010000018.1:4072-16594 GCA_964474225.1 uncultured Hyphomicrobiaceae bacterium | reverse complement strand
CACAACCTTGCCAAGGTTGGGGTCGTGAGTTCGAATCTCATCGCCCGCTCCATTTCTCTCCTTGGAATTCTCCGAACTGCGGGCGAACGGCGGGTTCACCGCCGCGTGCGCAGTACTCAAACGCGGAGGGTGGGCCGCGCGTTGACGCCACAACTTCGGAAATCTTTCCCTCTCAGCAGGCTTCAACGTTTCCATCTTTACAAAAATTCGTATTTCGTAATATTTTTCACTCAGTTGTACGATTTGGGTGGGTTTACCATGCGTTTGGTATGGGGCATGCCTCTGTTCGTCGGATTCCTCCTCTGTTGGAGCCTGGCAATCTTCGCCGTGTTCCTTGGCGGTTCTCATGAGGTCTCGCGCGGCTTTGACCTCGAATCGAGCGATGATCCGGGATGTCTTCTTCCGCGCCCAGAAGTTGTAAACGCAGACGGCGCGTCGTTCGGTGTTCGTGAGGCGTTCCTTCATCCGACCATACGCAGCTCACACGTCGAACCTTACTTTGTCGTTATCAATTTCCCCGAGCTGACCTGCAATTACGCTGCGGCGGAGGTGGGCTTGCGAGTGCAATATCCGGCTCTCGGTGAGGAGACCGGCGGCTGGCTGACCCATATCGAGAATCCTTCCTTTGCGGGGAAAATCGCAGCCCGTTGGGGCGAAAACGATCCGTTCCACGGAGCCAACGACAATGAACTCATATTCTACCCCGGACATCCCGAAAAGGCGGACCTCGTCGTCGTGATGGCCGGAGACGGACAAACCATCGATCCCGACCGCGACATGCCATTACGCACCGACATTGTCGTCACGGTCGGCCCGCGCTTCTGAGACGCTTCAATCGCCGCTCCCGCCGATCCAAATTGGGGTGGATCGGGGTAATGTGTTGAGCGTTGCCTCGCCAGATGAACCCATTCCGGAAAAGCCCGTCTGATGCGCGTTTATTATTCCGATACATTCAACCTGCCGCTGCCCGAGGGGCACCGGTTTCCCGGCCAGAAATACGGCATGCTGCGCGAGCGGCTGCTGCGCGAGGGGCTGGTGGCGCCGCAGGAGTTGCACATCTCGCCGCTGGCCGCGGATGCGGACATCGCCCGCGCGCATGATGCCGCCTACGTCAATGCGTTCGAGACCGGCACGCTGGGCGAAAGGGCCATGCGCCGGATCGGCTTTCCTTGGAGCGAGTATCTTGTTCGGCGCACCCGGGCCTCGACCGGCGGCGCGGTGGCCTCGGTGCGCGCGGCGCTCGCCGATGGCATCTCCGGGCAGCTCGCCGGCGGCACCCACCACGCTCACCAGGACTTTGGCGCGGGTTACTGCATCTATAACGATCAGGCGGTTGCCGCGCTGCGCGCGCTCGCCGAGGGCTGGGCGCAGCGCGTGGCGATTGTCGATCTCGACGTGCACCAGGGCGACGGCACTGCGGCGATCCTTGGCGGTCACCCGTCCGTCTTCGTCTTTTCAATGCACGGGGAAAAGAACTTCCCCTTCCGCAAATACGAGTCGGCTCTCGACGTTCCGCTGCCCGACGGGATGGAAGACGAGGCTTATCTGCACAGGCTCGCCGAGCATCTTCCGGCCGTCTTCGCGTTCCGGCCCGATCTCGTGCTGTATCAGGCGGGCGTCGACCCGCTGGCGGAGGACAAGCTGGGCCGTCTGGCGCTCACGCATGACGGGCTGATGGCGCGCGACGAGATGGTGCTCGGCGAATGCGCACAGCGCGGCATCCCGGTGGCGATGGCGATCGGCGGCGGCTACGCGAACCCGATTCAGCCCTCGGTCGCGGCCTATGCGAACACGTATCGCGTCGTCCGCCGCATCCATGGACCGGCGGGCGCGGTCGCCGTCAGCCGAAATACCGCTCAAGGAAGCGCCGGTAGACGCCTGTGAGCTGGTGCAGATCGTCGACCGCCACGCGCTCGTCCACCGCGTGAATCAGCCCGTAGGTCAGGCCGAATTCCACCACGGGGCAACTGTCCTTGATAAAGCGCGCGTCGGAGGTGCCGCCGCCGGTGTCGTAATGCGGCGTGCGCCCCGTCTCATCCGCGATCGCCGCACTCAGCGCTTCGACCCACGCCCCCGGCTCGGTCAGGAAGCTGTCGCCCGACAGGTGGAACGCCAGATCGTGCGCAAGACCCGTCCCGGAAAGGATCTCGCCGATCCGCCCGGCGATCAAATCCTTCAGGCTGTCCGGTGTGTGCGCGTCGTTGAAGCGGATGTTGAACTTGGCGGTGACCTGCGCGGGAATGACATTGTCGGCCGCGTTGCCCGTGTCGATACTCGTCACCTCCAGATTGGACGGCGCAAAATGCGTCGTGCCGTCGTCGAGCCGCAGCTCCGTCAACCAGTTCAGCACCTGCGCAAGCCCACGCAGCGGATTGTTCGCCTGATCCGGATAGGCGACGTGCCCTTGCGTGCCGGTGATGACCAGCCGGGCGCTCAGGCTGCCGCGCCGGCCGATCTTGATGATCTCGCCCAGCGCCTGCGGATTGGTCGGCTCGCCCAGCAGGCAGTGATCGGGCTGCTCGCCCTGCGCCGCCATCCAGTCCAGCACCTTGCGTGTGCCGTTGGTCGCCGGGCCTTCCTCGTCGCCGGTGATGAGAAAGCTGATCGCGCCGGACGGACGCCCGCGCGCAGCCAGGAAATCAAGCGCTGCGGCCATCATGCAGGCCACCCCGCCCTTCATGTCCACCGCGCCGCGGCCCCACAACGCGCCCCCGTCGATGACGCCGGAGAACGGCGGGTGCGTCCACGCGGCCTCGTCGCCCGGCGGGACAACATCGACATGCCCGGCGAAGCACAGATGCGGCCCGCCCTCGCCGATTCGTGCATAAAGGTTATCCACATCCGCCGTGCCCGGCGCGCTGAACACCAGCCGGTGGCAGGCAAATCCTGCCGCCTCCAGCACGCGCTGCACCAGGTCAAGCGCGCCGCCGCTATCGGGGGTCACGCTTGGACAGCGGATCAGTTCGGCGGCCAGCTCCACAGGGTCGGCGCTCATTTGAAGACCTCGTATGTCATAGGGCAATAGGGGCGCGGGCGGGTTCGATTGTCAACGGCCGGACCGCGCGGAGTTGTTGGACCGGCGCACGCGAATTAGATAACTTAGGAGGGTGACGGGTCATTCATCCATTCGTGAACCGTCCCTTTTTAGACTTGTTATAAATCCAAATTTGGGGTACCAGCGTAGGACGAATAACGTGGAAGCAGGCTACGACGAACGCGAGGAACAGCCCAAGGTGGTCATGCTCCGCTCGGATGAGACGGAGGCGCCGGTTTTTAACCCGTGCGACACCTGCCCCACCTTGGATCTGGTCCGGCGGTTAAGGGAATTGTTGCGGGACAGCATGTTGCAGCCGCGGCAGGATCTGCATCATGCATGCACGGTCATCGCAGCGGACCCGTCAGTTTCCGTGGAGCGCGTTTCGGCAGCCTTTTTTCATGGATTGAGCCGGTATGCGAAGCGGCGCGTTGTGTTCTTCAATACCAAGGCCAACAGCGTCAGCTCCGGCGAAAGATGGGTGGCGCGCCTGCTGCAGGTCGTTGCGGATGACGACATCGCGAGCGCGCGGTACCTCATCGAGTCGACGATCGAGCCGGCGGGCCGGCGCTGGATGCTGTTTCTCGCGCGCCAGTTGGCGGCCCATCTGACGCCGCTGGCGGAGGCCAGCGAAACAACTTGTGTTGATACCCAAGCGAACTCGAAGGAGAGTTGATTATGGAAAAGACTTCCGTGGAAATCGCCCCTGATGCGAAGCAGGATATCGTCGAGGGTCTGACGCAGTCGCTCGCGGAGACAGCCGTGCTAACGATGAAGGCCCAGAACTACCACTGGAACGTGACCGGCATGGCCTTTGGCCCGCTGCATGAGCTGTTCCAGGAGATTTACGAGGACCATTTCGAGGGTCAGGACGATCTGGCCGAGCGCATCAAGGCGCTGGGCGCGCATGCCGAGGGCCGTCATTCCGAGTACCTGAAGCGCAGCGCGATCGCCGAGTGCGACGGGCATAAGTCCGACAAGGAAATGGTTGCAGCGCTCAAGGCGGACCAGGAGACGGTCTCCGCGACGCTTCGCGCGCTCGCAGAGCGCGCCGAGAAGCAGGGCGACATCGTAACCAACGACCTTGCGATCGGCCGCGCCCAGAAGCACGACAAGTTCGCCTGGATGCTCGGCGCGCATCTCGCCGACTAAGCCTTCGCAACAGGCTGACGAAACGAGAATGGCCGGCTTTCCGCCGGCCATTTTTTATGTCGGATTGTCGTGCGCGTTTAGCGCTTCGAGAACTGGAAGCTCTTGCGGGCTTTCGCCTTGCCGTACTTCTTGCGCTCCACCTGCCGGTCATCGCGGGTGAGATAACCGTTCTTCTTCAGGATCGGGCGCAGCTCCGGCTCATACCGCGTCAGCGCGAGCGAAATGCCGTGGCGCACCGCGCCGGCCTGCCCCGACAGCCCGCCGCCCGACACCGTGCACATGATGTCGTACTGGCTGTCGCGCTCGGCGGTCACCAGCGGCTGGCGCACCAGCATCTGCAGCACTGGCCGCGCGAAGTATTCCGACATCTCCTTCTTGTTCACGAAGATCTGGCCCTTGCCCGGCTTCACCCAAACGCGCGCCACCGCGTTCTTCCGCCGACCCGTGCCATAGGCGCGGCCATGCGCGTCCAGCTTTTGTTCGTAAACAGGGCCGCTGCCCAGCCCCTCGCCCGGCTCCTGCGCGTCGGCTGCAGTGCCCAACTCTTCCAGCGACTTGATTTCCTGCTCGGACATGATCTTTAGTATCTCTTGATGTTCTTAGGATTCAGCGACGCCAAATCGAGCGGCTCCGGCTGTTGCGCCTCATGCGGATGCTCCGGGCCGGCATAAATGCGCAGGTTCTTGAGCTGCTGGCGGCCCAGCGGACCGCGCGGCAGCATGCGCTCGACGGCTTTTTCCAGCACGCGCTCGGGAAACCGCCCGTCGAGAACCTGGTGCGCCTTGCGCTCCTTGATCCCGCCCGGATAGCCGGTGTGCCAGTAATAGGTCTTGTCGTTGCGCTTGCGACCGGTGAACACGACCTTGTCGGCGTTGATGACAATGATATTGTCGCCGTCATCCATGTGCGGCGTGAAGGTCGGCTTGTGCTTGCCCCGGAGGCGCTTGGCGATCAGCGCCGCCAGTCGGCCCACCACAAGGCCCTCAGCGTCGATCAGCACCCATTTTTTCTCAATATCCGAGGGCCTGGCCGAGAAGGTCTTCATGGCCTCTGCTCCAAATTGTCGGGAAATGCGCTCAGGCGCGGTCGCGGCCGCGCTCTCACCCGGTGCGGCGT
Organism: uncultured Hyphomicrobiaceae bacterium; assembly: GCA_964474225.1. Classification (GTDB taxonomy): domain Bacteria; phylum Pseudomonadota; class Alphaproteobacteria; order Rhizobiales; family Rhodomicrobiaceae; genus Dichotomicrobium. Next base: position 11,292 of record CAYYSM010000018.1, on the reverse strand, counting down.
TTAGCTCATCCCGCCGGGCGGGTCAAGGGAAACTTGCCGGATGCGCCAAAAAACATTCTGTGACAGCATGTTAGCTTGCCGGTATCATTTTACCGCGCATGGTCCGGCGGCAGGGCATAGGTGCCAACCGCATGCGCCACGCTGTCCGCGCTGTCCGGCGCGCGCAGATGGATCTCGCCAACCGCAAGGCTCTTGCCCAGCTTCAGCAGACTGGCCTCGCCGATCAGGTCGCCTGGCTGCGGCCGGCGCAGGAAGTTGATGTTGAGATTGGTCGTAACGGCCAGCGCAACTGGCCCGATGCTCGCCAGCACCGCGACATACATCGCCACATCGGCCAGCGTGAACATTGCCGGGCCGGAGACTGTCCCGCCTGGGCGCAGAAGTTGCGGATCGCTCCCCAGGCGCAGCCGCGCATAGGCGTGTCCGACCTCTTCCACCTTCAGCGTCGGCGTCGTGCGGCGAAGCTCGGCAAATTCACGGTCAAGAAATGCGTCGACCTCGGCAAGGTTCATCACGCCCGGCTGGCGCTCATCCGACACGGCGGCCCTCCCTCGTGCATACTGGCTGAAAATCGGTTACCTTGCCCCGGTGTAACCGATTACGAGGGGTATTTGAACGCAATGACGGATGTTGCTGCAGATCTTGCCACCCACGCCGGGGAGGAAAGCCCGCTTCTGATGGAGCGGCGCGGCGCGATCGTACAGCTCACGCTGAACCGGCCGAAGGCGCGCAATGCGCTGTCCCACGGGCTGCTGACCGTGCTGGGCGAGCAGCTCAGTGAAATCGCGGCGGACCAAACGGCCCAGGTTGTGGTGATGGATCACGCGCCGCCGGTCTTCTCCGCCGGCCACGACCTGCGCGAACTGAACGCCCATCGCAGCGATGCCGATGGCGGCCGCGGCTTTTACGAGCAGGTCATGCGCAAATGCGCGGAGGTGATGCAGCAGATCGTCCATCTGCCTCAGCCGGTCATCGCCGCGGTGAGCGGAACGGCGACCGCGGCGGGCTGCCAGCTCGTCGCGTCCTGCGATCTTGCCGTCGCGGCCGAAGAGGCGAAATTTGCCACGCCGGGGGTGAATATCGGACTGTTCTGTTCCTCGCCGATGGTCGCGCTGTCGCGCAACGTCTCGCGCAAGCACGCGATGGAAATGCTGCTGACCGGCGAGATGATCGACGCGCAACAGGCGGCGCAGTACGGCCTTGTCAACCGCGTCGTGGCGGCTGATCGCGTGCAGGAGACCGCATTTGAGCTGGCCGAAAAGATTGCCGCGAAGTCGCCCGCCGTGGTGGCGATCGGCAAGGAGGCGTTCTACCGCCAGGCCGAGATGCCGCTGTCGCAGGCCTATGATTACGCCGCAGGCGTCATGGTCGCCAACATGATGGAGCCGGACGCCGAGGAGGGCATCGGCGCCTTCCTGGAGAAGCGCAAGCCCGAGTGGAAGGGGCGCTGAGTGCATGGGGCTTGTCGAAAGCGACGAGGCGCTCAAAGACATCCTTACGCGCTGCCGCCGCTTCGCGGTGATTATCGCCAGCCCGAACCCGGCGCGGCCGAGCCACTATGTCGCGCGCTATCTGCTGGAGCACGGCTATGAGGTGTTCCCGGTGAACCCCGGGCGGCCCGGCCGCGAAATCCTCGGCCGGCCAGTGGTCGCGCGGCTGACCGATTTGCCCGAGCCGGTGGACGTGGTGGATGTGTTCCGGCATCCGGATGCGATCGTGCCGATCGCGCAAGACGCGGTGGCGATCGGCGCCAAGGTGCTATGGATGCAGATCGGCGCGGTGAACATGGAGGCCGCGCGCATCGCCGAGGAAGGCGGGCTGCAGGTCGTCGCGGACCGCTGCCCGAAGATAGAGCATGCCCGCTTGCTGGGCTGACACGGAAGCCGCGAGTTGGCAGGCCGGCCCGCCGCGATACCGGAAGCCCGACGCGCTGCGCGGGCGCATCATTCGCTGGTGAAAGCCTGCAGCCCGGTTTGCGCGCGGCCGAGGATCAGCGCGTGAATGTCATGCGTGCCTTCGTAGGTGTTCACCGTCTCCAGGTTCATCAGGTGGCGCATGACGTGATAGTCCTCGCTGATCCCGTTGCCGCCGTGCATGTCGCGGGCGGCGCGCGCGATCTCCAGCGCCTTGCCGCAGGAGTTCCGCTTGAGCAACGAGATCATCTCGGGCGCGCAAGTCCCCTCATCAAGCATCCGTGACGCCTGCAGGCACCCTTGCAGCCCGAGCGCGATCTCCGTCTGCATGTCGGCGAGCTTTTTCTGGATCAGCTGGTTGGCCGCGAGCGGCCGGCCGAACTGCTTGCGCTCCAGCGTGTAGCCGCGCGCGGCGTGCCAGCAGAACTCCGCTGCGCCCAGCGTGCCCCAGGCGATGCCGAAGCGCGCCTTGTTCAGGCAGCCGAACGGGCCTTTGAGGCCCTGGACGTCCGGCAGCAGGTTCTCCTCCGGCACGAAGACGTCGTCCATCATGATCTGGCCGGTGATCGAGGCGCGCAGGCTCAGCTTGCCCTCGATCGCCGGGGTTTCCAGCCCGTCCATGCCCCGTTCGAGGATGAAGCCGCGGATCACCCCGTCGAGCTTGGCCCATACGATCATCACATCCGCGATCGAAGAATTGGTGATCCAGGTTTTCGCGCCGCTCAGCCGGTAGCCGCCCGAAACCGTGACCGCGCGCGTCGTCATACCGCCGGGGTCGGAGCCATGGTCGGGTTCGGTCAGGCCGAAGCAGCCGACCAGTTCGCCAGTGGCCAGCCGCGGCAGATATTTCTCGCGTTGCGCGTCCGAGCCGTAGGCGTGGATCGGGTGCATAACCAGCGAGGACTGCACGCTCATTGCAGAGCGGTAACCCGAGTCGACGCGCTCGATCTCGCGGGCGGCGAGGCCGTAGCAAACATGGTTCACGCCCGCGCCGCCGTACGCCTCCGGGATGGTCGGGCCGAGCAGGCCGAGTTCGCCAAGCTCGTACATGATCTCGCGGTCGAAGCGTTCCTCCCGGAACGCCGAGATGACGCGCGGCATGAGCTCATCCTGCGCATAGGCGCGGGCGGTGTCGCGGACGAGGCGTTCGTCCTCGCTCAACTGCTCTTCGAGCAGGAGCGGGTCGTCCCACTGGAACTCAGGTTTGCTGGACATGGTCGTGCATCGCCCTTCGCAGCTGTTGATTGCTGGAAGGCTAAACTGTCGCTGGCAGGAGTGCAATTGCTCGCGCCTGCGACGAGACGCGCAGCGGACTCTCGCTGAGCGCGCGTTCGGCTTTAACCGGGGCTCAGGCCGCGCAACCGCTCGCCGCGTCGGCGGATCAACTCCAGGGTCGTCAGCAGAACAATCGAGATGCCGACCAGAATGGTCGCCAGCGCAAGGATCGTCGGGCTAATCTCCTCGCGCAAGCCTGAGAACATGCGCACGGTGATCGGCGTCTGCTCCGGCCCGGCCAGGAACAGCACCACCACGACTTCGTCGAGCGAGGTGACGAAGGCGAACAGCGCCCCCGCGATCACCCCGGGCAACACAAGCGGCAGGATCACCCGGAAAAAGGTTGTCATCTGGTTGGCCCCGAGGCTCGACGAGGCGCGGATAAGCTGCTCATCGAAGCTGGCGAGCGCGGCCGTCACGGTGATGACGACGAAAGGCGTGCCCAGCACGACATGCGCCATGATAATCGAGAAGAAGGTCTGCGAAAGTTCGATCCGCGCATAGAAGCTGAACAGCGCCGCGGCGGTAATGATGAGGGGCACGATCATCGGCGAGATCAGCACGGCGGTAATGAAGCCGCGCGCGGGCATATGCCGGCGGCTCAGCCCAAGCGCGGCGAGGGTGCCGAGCGTCGTGGCGATGATAGTGGAGGCGATGGAGATGATGAAGGAATTACGCACCGCGCTCATCCATTCATCGCTGCCGAGCAAATCCTGGTACCAGCGCAGCGAATAGCCCGCCGGGTCAAAACTCAGCATTTCCTGGGTGAAGGTGAAATACGGCTCCGCGTTGAACGAAAGCGGCAGGATCACGAGGATCGGGAAGATCAGGAACAGGAAGATCAGCGCGCAGATGACGCGGTAAGCGTAATACCAAATCCGCTCCAGAGTGCTCGCATAAGGAGGCAGCGCCATCGTGTTGTATCCTCTCGCGTTGTCGCGTGCCTAACCGAACTTCAGGCGTTCGACGCCCACCATCTTGTTGAACAGCCAATAGAAGATCATCACCAGAACAAGCAGAATGGTGGCCAGCGCGGCGGCAAGCCGTAGCTGCGCGCTCGTGCCCTGCATGTTGCTGGCGATCATGTTCGAGATGAAGATACCGGTTTCGCCGCCGACCAGGGCTGGCGTGATGTAATAGCCGATCGCCAGGATGAAGACCAGCATCACGCCGGCCGCGAGGCCCGGCAGCGTCAGCGGGAAATAGACCCGGAACCACGCCACGAGTTGGTTTGCGCCAAGCGATCGCGCCGCGCGCAGGTAGCTGGGGTTGATGGTCTTCATCACCGAGTAGAGCGGCAGGATCATGAACGGCAGCAAGATATGCGTCATTGCGATGATCGTGCCGGTCTGGTTGTAGATCATGCGTAATCGGCCGTCGTCCCCAATGACGCCCGCGGCGACAAGAAGGTCGTTGATCACCCCTTCTTGCTGCAGCAGCACGATCCAGGCCGATGTCCGCACCAGTAGCGACGTCCAGAACGGCAGCAGCACCAGGATCATCAGAATGTTCGAATAGCGCAACGGCAGCGTGGCGAGCATGTAGGAGACCGGGTAGGCCAGCAAGATGCAGAGTACTGTGATGAGGACGCTCATCCAGGCCGTGCGAATGAACAGGTCCGTGTAAATCTGATAGATTTCCGCGCGCGGCGCGATTTCCCCAGTGGCCGTGTATTCGTAATCCAGCGCGAGCAGGTAGTAGCTCGGCGTTATGAGGCGGCTTTCGCGTTTGAGGATCCCCCAGAACTCGGGGTTGGTCCAGCGATCGTCTTCGGCGATAAAGGCTTCCTTGTAGGGCGGCGACATCTCATCGACGTCGCGCGCGGTCCTCAGCATCAGGCTGCGCGCGCCAGGCAACTCGCGGTTGATGCGCGCGGCCACCCGGCCGATGGTGCGGTCTTCCCGGCCCTTGACCATGTCGGCCGCCATAGCGGCGAAGACCTCTTCGCCGGGCACGCCTTCGCCGTTCCACTGCTGTAGCGCTTCGGCTGTGTTGGGCAGGAAGTTGACGACCTCGGGGTTGTAGACCGACCGGGTCATCATGGTGATGATCGGCACGACAAAGGTGATGACGAGGAACGCCAGCAGCGGCGAAACCAGCAGAAAAGCGCGGACCCGCGCGCGCCGCTCCGAACGCCGGATGCTCTCCTTGAGCGGCGTCCCGTCTGCTGTGGTCAGCGTCTCGAGCTGGCCTGGCGTCGCGTCCTGCTGCATATCACCGCTCGTGTTCGTTCGTGAATGCGGAGAAGAGCGGCCGGTGCGGACCGCTCCTCCCCAGTGTTTCCGCGTTTGCGCTTACTGAGCGACCCAGGCGTTGAAACGCTCTTCAAGCAGGTCGCCGTAGTCCGCCCAGAAGTCGGTATTGAACTGAATGGCGGTCTCGAAGTTTTCCGGGCTGGTCGGCATGTGCGGCTTCATGTCGACGCCGGTGTCGGCATGGGTGCTGACCTTCGGGACAGAGGACTTGCGCGCCGGAGCATACGCAATGTACTTCGCCTGGTCGGCCAGACGCTGCGTGTCCGTGGCGAAATACAGGTAGTCCTTGATCAGGTCGAGTTGATCGTCGTTGCCCACCGGAACGACCCAACCGTCAACCTCGAACATCTGGTGATCCCACATGATCTCGAACGGCTGGTTTTCGTTCACCTGCGCGTTGAAGATGCGGCCGTTGTAAGCGGTCACGATCACAGCCTCTTCGTCCGCCAGCATCTGCGGCGGCTGCGCGCCTTCGGTCCACCAGATCACATTGTCCTTGATCTCGTCGAGCTTGGCGAACGCGCGGTCCTGGCCTTCCTTGGTCGCCAGCACTTCGTAGACGTTCTCAGGCTCGACGCCGTCGGCGATCAGCGCCCACTCAAGGTTCTTCTGCGGAATCCGCTGGAGCGCGCGGGTGCCTGGGAACTCCTCGAGATTCCAGACATCCTCGATGGTCTGCGGGCCGCCATCCGGGAACGCCTCGGTGTTGTAGGCGAACATCGTGGCGTAGAGGATGCTCGGCACGAAGCAATCGCCCAGCGTGCCCTCGATGAAGTCCTCGGTCGGCGAGGCGCCGTCCGGGCCAGGCGCGAACCACTCATCGTGGTCGATCTCCATCACCAGGCCCTCGTCGCAGGCGCGCTGCGCGTCGGCCTGGAGCATGTCGACCACGTCCCAGGTCACGTTGCCCGCCTCGACCTGCGAGCGGATACCGGCCAGGGCTTGCGCCGACTTGTCCTCGTTGAAGATCTCAACGCCCGTCTTCTCGGTGTAGGGCTCATGGTAGGCGCGAACCTGCGATTCCGTGTAGGCACCGCCCCACGAAACGATCGTTAGGGACTGATCCGCGCTGGCCGCCGTCGTCGAGGCAGCCATGACGCCCGCGGCAAGCAGGCCCAAGCTTTTGAGTTTCATTTGGTTAGATCCTCCTGTTAACCAATCGGGTAAAACCATAGTCCTGGTTTTAAGTTTGATTCCGAGCAACGAATGTCGCCTGGAACACGAGGAGGTGCGCTCCCCCCGGAGACGCACAGGTTGGGCGTTGACCGCCTTCTTTTTGTTGTAGTCCCGATCGGCCGAGCCCCGAGACGCCCATTCGTTGAGCGCCGGGGCACGGAGACCGGGACCGCGAGCAACCGTCAAAGCGGCATCGGGTCGAGCGCGCGGCAGTCCTGACTCGCCCAGCCGACCGCCGCCGTCTCACCTTCCTTTATGATCTTGTGGCCATGTGTATTCGGCACCTTGACGATAAAGTCGTCGTGGCCGGCGACGGACATGCGCGTGCGGATGTGGTCGCCGAGATAAATCAACTCTTCGATGCGGCCCTCCAGCCTGTTCGGCGTGGCGCCCTCATCCGGGTTGATCTCGACGCGCTCGGGGCGCAGGGAAAGAGTCGTGCGCGCGCCCACCTGGTCCACCGCGACGGCCAAAGCCTCGACCGTATGGCCGTCCTCGATCTCGACGTGGCACAGGCCGTCATTGCCAAAGGCCTTCACCGTGCCGCATCTTCGCCGCAACACATCGAGAGTCTCGGATTGCGTGCGTCCGGAGCCGCTAT
>CAYYSM010000018.1:0-4062 GCA_964474225.1 uncultured Hyphomicrobiaceae bacterium | reverse complement strand
GGCGTGGAAAGCTGCTGGATCACGCCGTCGTTGAACACCGCGACGCGGTCGGACATGGTCAGCGCCTCGGACTGGTCATGCGTCACGTAGACGACCGTCACGCCCAGATTTTCGTGGATGTGCTTGATCTCGTACTGCATGTGCTCGCGCAACTGCTTGTCGAGCGCGCCGAGCGGCTCGTCCATGAGCACGAGGTCCGGCTCGAACACCAGCGCGCGTGCCAGCGCGATCCGCTGTTGCTGGCCGCCGGAAAGCTGCGCCGGGCGGCGTCCGCCGAACTGGCTCATCTGCACCATCTCGAGCGCGCGCGCGATTTTCCTCTCAATCTCCGACTTCGCCAGCTTGCGCACCTGCAACGGGAAGGCGAGGTTCTCCCACACGGTCATGTGCGGGAACAGCGCATAATTCTGAAAGACCATCCCGATCTCGCGCTTGTGCGGCGGGACATTGTTGATGGGATGGCCGTTCAGGTAAATCTCTCCATGCGTCGCCGGCTCGAACCCGGCAAGCATCATCAGGCAGGTGGTCTTGCCCGATCCCGAGGGACCAAGCAGGGTGATGAACTCGCCCTGGGCGATGTCCAGATTCAGATCCTTCACGACCAGCGTTTCGCCGTCGTAGCTTTTCTGAACGCGGTCGAACCGGACATAAGAGCCGTCCGGCTTCGCTTGCGTGACCTTCTCGGGTTCGGCCGTGGGTGTCGACAGCTGATCCACGTCGGAAATGCCCTCCGCTCTTGAGCGTCTCTCGCCTAGGCCTTTGCACAGCATGATCCATGCCAAAGCCTGAATCATGCGCCCCAAATGCGACAAACGGGACGAGCCATGCTTATGGCTCGCATCAGATTTGCTGATAGGCTATAGCCCGGATTAACGATGATCAAGGCCAACTTTCGTGGATGGGCGATGACAAGGCGAAACGAGGGGGGCTGAAATCAAAGCGGGATCGGCGATCAAGATGCGCGCGCAGCAGCCTGAGCCGCGGGATGCGGCGGACCGGCGGTCCGCCAGGCCGGTGATCTGCTATCCGCCGGAGACGCTGCCGCCGTTCGACGCTGCGTTTTACCAAGCGGCCCGCGAAAAGATGGCGCAGATCGACGAGATCTTCGTGCCGCCGCGCGATGCAAAAGCCTTCCACGTGCCTGCCGGGCATATCTTCCGCATCGCGATTACCGACGGCCCCCAGGTCGGCGACCTGAACCTGTGGAACGCCGCTGACCTGTCCGAGCGGTTCTTCAGCGGCAAGACGCGCGCGCTACACGGCACGCATGTCAGCACGGGGGACCGGCTCTGGAGCAACCTGCCCTATCTGCGCCCGATGGCCACCATCACGCGGGACACACTGGACTGGTACGGCTGGGACAACGACGGCGCAGGCGTCCATGACGTGATCGGCACGCGCTGCGACCCCTACACCAACCGGCTTTTGAGCGGCGCGGATTATGACCGCTGCTGCCATTCGAACCTGACGCGGGCGCTGGCCGCGGCGCGGGATATGACGCCCGAGGAGGCCGAGCCACATGTGCACGATGTCCTCAACGTGTTCATGTGCACAGGCTTTACGCAGGACACGCATCAGTATTTCATGAAGGCGAGCCCCGCGCGGCCCGGCGACTATCTGGAGCTGTTCGCGGAGATCGATCTGCTGGCGGCGCTGTCGGCCTGTCCCGGCGGGGACTGCGGGGCCGAGCATTCGAGCGATGCGGCGGCGTGCTTCCCGCTGCGTGTGGAGGTGTATCGGCCGCGGGCGGAGGCGCTGGCGCGCTGGCGGCCGCCGTCGCGGAACGGCTATGCCGGCGGGCATGGGGTGTGACTAAGTTTATATCTCAGACTCACTGTCATTTCTGCCCCTGGCGGAAACCTAAGGGCGAAGACGATGAAATTTCAAACGGCGTTTCTAATCAACCTAGACACCGAGGCCGAACGATGTGATGCTTCTGCTCGGGAACTCGCAAAGGTAGGATTGCCTTTCAAACGCTTCAGCGCAGTCCGATACGAAGGAATACCGACCCGCATCAAAAAACGGTTCCTGCCGTTGAGCGAAACAGTGCTCTCAGAGAAGGAAATTGCATGTTTTGCCTCTCATTTGCTTGTTCTTGAATTAATATCAGCGGAACACTCGGGTTTTTTTTCTGTTTGCGAGGACGATCTTGTTTTTGAATGTGAACGAAACCACATGCAGGAATTATTATCTTGTTTTTCCAACAAACTAGATTGGGATCTAATTCGACCAAACCTTTTTCCTAAAGGACCGTGTATCATCCGCGAAGAAATTGGAATGCATAAGATCGTTGACTTCTTCGTGCCTCCCGTAAATGCGGAATTTTATTTTGTCCAACCATGTGGCGCAAGGAAAGTTTTAGAGGAAGCATGGGCAATCAATATGCCATTTGATGTTTTTCTGAAAGACTTAGGCCGTTGGAAAATCAATTCGCCCGGCGTTCTTCCGCCGCTCACAAGACAGCGCGCCGTGCAAAGCACTATTGATCCGGATAACACCCGCAACAAGGCTAAAAGAAACAAAAAATACTCCTACCGGAAATCTAAGATTTCATTAGCGAAAGAGGCCTCTTTTATCCGAAAGTTTGGATTATTAAATAGTATGAGACTTTTCTCATATTACGGAAGAATGTGTTTGAATGGTCTTCGGAGGGATACCCAAATGAAGTACGTTATTCGTTTAGATTAATGGTGACGCAATACCTTATTAGAATTGCCATCGGACCCATTATTCCGCCCGCACGTGCTTCTCATACATCTTCACATCGCGAAGCCAGCGCCCGAAGGCCAGGATTGCCGCGATCGAGAAGCCATAAGCGCCGCCGCGCACCATCCCGCGCAGAAAATAGTTCTTGAAGAAGTAGACCGGAAAGCCGAACACCATCCGCCCGATCACCACCGGCCGCGACAGCAGCCGCTTGCCATTGAGCCGCGCCGTGCTCACGCGGTTCATTTTCATGACAAGATGGTCGATGCTGCGGAAGGCATGGTGCAATATCGGCGTGCCTAGCCGCCCGACCGATCTGCCCCCAGGCAACTCTGGCTGATCCCAGGCCGGATGGTCCGGTACGCGGACATGCTTGCGATTGTACAGCTTGATTCGGCGTGTCCGGGCGAAGCCGTACCAAGGCTTGCCATGCGGCGGCACAAATACCAGCGGGATGGAGAACGCGACGTGTTCAATCCGGTCGAAGGCAAACAGCGTGTTGATCTCTGAGATCAACTCAGGCGTGAGCACTTCATCCGCATCGATGTCCAGCAGCCAGTCGTGCCGGCAGGCGTCTTCGCCTACTCGCTTTTGATGACCGTTACCCAGCCAGGGCTGGTCGATCACCCGCGCGCCGAGCGATTGCGCAATCTCCGGTGTCCGATCGCGGGACCCCGAATCGACGACGACCACGTCATCCGCAACCTGGCGTGCGGCCGCGATGACCTCACCGATGCGCTCTTCCTCGTTCAGCGTGCGGATATAGCAAGATATCGCCTGTTGCATGACCGGAGGTCTAGCCCGTCACCACGCGGGCCGCAACACGCCGCACTTACAAAATGAACTTCGACAGATCCGTGTTCTTCGCGAAGTCCGCCACCTGCGCGCGCACATAATCCGCATCGACCACGAATTTACCGTCCGCCCGGTCGGTCGCATCGAAGCTGATCTCGTCGAGCACGCGCTCCATCACCGTCATGAGCCGCCGCGCGCCGATGTTTTCGACGTTCGCGTTGACCTCCACGGCGATCTGGGCAATCGCGTCGATGGCGTCGTCGGTGAACTCCAGCTCCACACCCTCGGTCGCCATGAGCGCCACGTACTGCTTGATCAGGCTGGCCTTGGGCTCGCGCAGGATGCGGCGGAAGTCCTCTTCGGTGAGCGCGCGCAGCTCGACGCGAATCGGCAGCCGGCCCTGAAGCTCGGGCAACATGTCCGACGGGCTGGAGACGTGAAAGGCGCCCGAGGCAATAAACAGGATATGGTCGGTCTTCACCGCCCCGTATTTCGTGCTGACGGTCGTGCCCTCGATCAGCGGCAGCAGGTCGCGCTGCACGCCCTCGCGGCTGACATCGC
>CAYYSM010000017.1:0-17161 GCA_964474225.1 uncultured Hyphomicrobiaceae bacterium | reverse complement strand
ATCCGCTGCCAGCGTGACCTCGTCGCCGACGTTCAGCCCGTTGTCAATGGCGACCCCCGAGCGCGACGACACCGCGCGGTTGCCGTGCTTGGCGACCGGCACGCCCGCGCCCGCCACGACGAAGGCGGTGCAGGTCGAGACATTATGGGTGCCTTTCGCGTCGCCGCCGGTGCCGACGATGTCCATCGCGCCGTCGGGCGCCGTCACGCGCTTCATCTTCGCGCGCATCGCCGCGGCCGCGCCGGTAATCTCGTCCACCGTCTCGCCGCGCGCGCGCAGCGCCATCAGAAAGCCGGCGATCTGCGCTTCCGGCACGCCGCCAGCCATCATCAGGCCGAACGCCGCGCCGGCCTCATCAGCCGAAAGCGGCCTGCCTTCGGATACGTGCTGGAGAAACGGTTTGAAGTCTTCGGGCGTGTTCTGCATTGCGCGTTGTCCTCTGCGCCGGTCTTCAGCGGGCGTTAAGCGGCGGGCTGCGCCGCCTGTGTCAGATCCTGCGGCAGGATAAGACCGCTCTTCACCGGCTGCCAGTTGATGCCCGCGAGCCCAAGGAAATTCGCCAGGATCGCGTGGCCGTATTCCGAGGCGATGCTTTCAGGGTGGAACTGGACGCCGTAGAGCGGATGCTCGACATGCTCCAGCGCCATGATGATGCCGTCCTCGGTATGCGCGGTGGGCCTGAGGGTGTCGGGCAGCGTGTCGGCATCGACGATGAGCGAGTGGTAGCGCGTCGCCTCGAACTGCGGCGGCAGCCCGGCGAACAGACCCGTGCCAGTGTTGGTCACGGTTGAGCATTTCCCGTGCATCAGCGTGCTTGCGCGCACGACCTTGCCGCCAAAGGCCTGGCCCAATGACTGCATTCCCAAGCAAACGCCGAGAAGCGGAACGCGCCCCGCCGCGGCCTTGATGAGGTCGAGACAGATGCCCGCCCGGTCAGGATCGCACGGCCCCGGCGAAAGGACGATGGCCCCCGGCGACTCAGCCAGCACCGCATCCACGCCGATCTTGTCATTGCGGTAGACCCGGCAATCGACCCCCAGATCGGCGAAATAATGGACAAGGTTATAGGTGAAGCTGTCGTAATTATCTATCAGCGTGATCATGCCGCCCACTATAGCCGTCTGTCCGGCGTGCGCAACCGAAGCGCGCGCCTCAGGCTGGCGCTTCCGCGCGTTCGGGCAGCAGTTTCGGCGTCATGAACAGGCTCAGATATCCCTCGCCCACGCCGAGCGCCCGCCAGTCCGCCAGCTCGATGTCGATGACCGCCAGCCCGCAGGTCGGGAACTTCCGGCAGATCGCCTCGACCGCATCGGAATCGCCGTGGCTGAACAGGTCGAGCGCCAGCGCGTGCAGCCCCGGATTGTGCCCGAGGATCATCACGTGAGCGATCTCCGGCGGCAGATGGCGCAGCAGGTCGAGCATGGTCGCGCTGCTGGCGTGATAGAGCCGCTCGTCGAAGCGCAGTTCGGGGGCGTCGTCCGCGCCGAATGTGAGGTCGAAGGTGTCGCGCGTGCGCTGGGCGGGCGAGCAAAGAACGAAGTCGGGCGTCAGCCCTTCGGCACGGATGAATTCGCCCATCGCCGGAGCCGAGTTCTGGCCGCGTTTGGACAGGCCCCGGTCGAAATCCTCAAGCGTCGGGTCATCCCAGCTCGATTTGGCGTGGCGATAAAGAGAAACCCTGCGCATTTCGCTCCCCAGATATCTTTCTCTGCAACATTTGTTTTGTATGAATGGCGTCCCGGTACGACGAGATGCAGGCGAAAGCGACGAATGACGGCGGACCCTAGCGGCAGAGCGTTGAAAATTCCAGATTTGGTTGCCGCGCCGACGAAGATTTGAAGATCGTGTGATTATCCACGCGTAAAGCGCCGTGCAGCGCCGGTCTACTGGCCGCGCTGGGCCTGGCTGGCGAAGCGCACGGCCTCGTCGGCTGCGCGGAACAGCGCCTTGGCCTTGTTGACGCATTCGGTGTGCTCGGACTGGGGCACCGAGTCCGACACGATCCCTGCGCCGGCCTGCACATACATCTTGCCGTCCTTGACGATGGAGGTGCGCAGCACGATGCAGGTGTCCATGTCGCCATCAGCGGTGAAGTAGCCGACACAACCGGCGTAAATCCCGCGCTTGTCCGGCTCCAGCTCATCGATGATCTCCATCGCGCGGACCTTCGGCGCGCCGGACACGGTTCCCGCCGGGAAGCCCGCCATCAGCGCGTCGATGCGGTCATGCGCGCTCGCCAACTGCCCGGTGACATTCGAGACGATGTGCATGACCTGGCTGTAATATTCCAGGAAGAAACTGTCGGTGACGCTTACGGTTCCCGGCGCGGCGACGCGGCCGACATCGTTGCGCCCCAGATCGAGCAGCATCAGGTGCTCGGCGCGCTCCTTGTCGTCGGCGAGCAGGTCTTCGGCGTTGCGCGTGTCCTGCGCTGGCGTCTCCCCGCGCGGGCGGGTGCCGGCGATCGGGCGGATCGTGACCTCGCCTTCGCGAAGGCGCACGAGGATTTCCGGGCTGGAGCCGACCACGGCAAAGTCGCCGAAGTTGAGATAGTAGAGATAGGGCGAGGGGTTCACCCGGCGTAGCGCCCGGTACAGCGCAAATGGCGGCAGGGTGAAGGGCGTCTCGAAGCGCTGGCTGAGCACCACCTGAAAGATATCGCCGGCAGCGATGTAGTCCTTCGCGCGCCGGACCATCTCCTGATACTGCTCGGGCGTGACGTTCGAGGTTTCGCTTGGCATCGCCGCGATGTCGTCGTCCGGGCCGGGCGCGTGGGGCAGGGGGCTGTCGAGCGTGTCGACGGCGCGGCTCAGGCGGTCGCAGGCGCGGGCATAGGCCGTTTTCGCGGCGAGGCGCTTGTCCGGGCGCACCGGCGTGACGATGATGATTTCGTCCTTGACGTTGTCGAACACCGCGATGAGCGTCGGGCGCAGAAGCATCGCGTCGGGTGTGCCGACCGGGTCCGGGCGGTCATCGGGCAGGTCCTCGACGAGGCGCACCGTGTCATAGCCCATATAGCCGAACACGCCCGCGGCCATCGGCGGCAGGCTGTCGGGCAGGTCGATCCGCGAGACTTCGAGAAAGCTGCGCAGCGCCTTCAGCGTGCCGCCGGGGCAGGCCTTGAAGGCGTCCGGGTCGCGCTGGACGCGCGTGTTGAGTTCGGCCTTGTTGCCGTTGGCGCGCCAGATCGCGTCGGGGGCCATGCCGATGATCGAGTAGCGTCCGCGCGCCGCGCCGCCCTCGACCGATTCCAGCAGGAAGGTGTTCGGGTTGTCGCCGCACAGCTTGAGCATGGCCGAGACCGGCGTCTCCAGATCCGCGACGAGCCGCGTCCACACGACCTGGGCCTTGCCGTCCCTGTATGCGGCCTCGAAGAACTCGAAATCCGGCGCGACAATCATGGCTCAGGCCCGAAGCGGCTGGTGTGGTCGGGTCGTGCGGCGTGCGGCGGCTACAGCCCGAAGGTCTGGTTCAGCACGTCGCGATTAACGGTGTAGTCGAACCGGCTGCGTAGCGCGCTGAGGTATTGTTCCGCGAGGTCATTCTCCATGCCGCTCTTGAGCGCGGCGCGCAGCTGATCGGCGTCCTCGCCCGCTGGCGCAGCCGGAGTTTCGATCTCCACCACCTTGATGACGGACTGCGCCGGCCGGTTGGGGGCGGATGCCGTGGCGACCCCATCAGCCGGAAGGGTGAACGCCCGCCCAATCGCCGCGGTGCTGAGATCGCCGCCGAAAGCGTTGCGCTTGAGCGGCTCGGTCTGCGCCAGCTCGGCCCCTGCCTCGTCCGCCAACTGCGACATCGGCTTGCCGGCCCGGGCCTGTTGCGCCAGCGCGTCCGCCTTGTCAACAATCGCCTGGCGGAGTTGATCGGCGCGCCACGCCTCTTCGACCGCGTCCTTCACTTCTGCGAAGGGGCGCTCGGTCGCCGGGTTGATCGCCATCACCTCGTACCAGAGCAGGCCGCCGTCCGGTTTTTCGATCAGGTCCTCGTCGAGGCCGACATCACTGGCGAACACGGCCTCCCGGAATTGGGCCAGATCGGCCGGGTGCGGCGCATCGCTCCCATCCGGCGCATTGCCCCGCCGGTCAAAGGTAATGGTGGTGTAGGGCAGCTCGAAGCTCGCCGCGATTTCAGAAAGCGGCGCGCCGGCGGCCCGCTCATCCTCGATCTCGCCGCGCAGGTCGATAATCAGCTCGGCGGCCGAGCGCTCGGTCAACTCCCGCCGGATCTCGTCCTTGACGTCCTCGAAGCTCTGACTCTTGCCCGGCTGCACCTCGTTGACCTTGAGGATCACGGTAGTGAACCGCCCCTCAACCGGCTGGGAGTAAGCCCCTTCCTCCAACGCGAAGGCGGCATCGGCGACGGCATCGTCCGGGATATCCGCTTTCGCAACCGTGCCGAGCTCCGTGTCCGCCTGGCTCATGCCCTGCTGCTCAGCGACCTGCATGAAGGCCGTGCCGTTCTGAAGCGCCTCATAGCCTTCCTGCGCCGCGGCCATGTCGGGGAAGATGATCTGCTGCACCTCGCGGCGCTCCGGCTGAACATACTGGTCGCGCCGCGCCTCGTAGTCCGCGCGCACCTGCTCGTCGGTCACGCCCACGCGGTCGGCCAGCGCAGCCGGCGTGACGTCGAGCACGGCCACCTCGCGCGTCTGCGGCCGCATGAACTGATCGGTGTTCTCTTCGTAGTAGCTGCGGAGCTCGCTTTCGGTCGGTTCCGGCCGCTCGTCGATTGCGTCCGGCCCGACGCTGAAATGCGCGATCACGCGGGTCTCGTTCTGATAACGGTTCATGGCCGCGACCAGCGTGTCCGGCACTGCCGGCGCCTGGCTGACCGTCTCAACCACCTGGCTGCGCACCAGCGAACTGCGCTCCTCGGCCAGCAGCGCCGCCTCCGACAGATTGTTGAATCGCAGGATCTGCTCCAGACGGGCGCGGCTGAACTCGCCGGAGGCATCCTGGAAGGCGGGGTTCTGGACGATGCTCTGCGCCACCGTGTCGTCCGTCACGCTCAGCCCCATCCGGCGCGCATGCACGTCCAGGAGCGCGCCGTTGACGATCTGCTCCAGCACGAGGTCCGGCAGCCCAGCGTCGCGCGCTTCCTGGGTCGAGATGCGTTCCCCGCGCTGGCGGCTCAGCGCGTTGATCCGGCTCTGATAGGCCTGTCGGAACTGCTCCAGCGGGATCTCCTGATCCTCGACCTTCGCCAGCACCTGTGTATTGCCGCCGGTGAACTGATCCGCCAGCCCCCAGACCGCAAAGCTGATGATCAAGAGGCCGATGAGGATTTTGGCGAGAACGCCGCTGGCGCTTTTCCTGAGATTGTCAAGCATGATGGGTGAAATGCGTTGCCGGTCAAGACGCTCGCGGTCTGCGCTGCGTCGCTGCTTCGCCTGTACAATAGGAGCGGCGATCGCAGCCCGCAAGGTAAACCCGCGCTTTCGCGTCCGGTAAATGCGCGCCGCCGCCGCTCGCGAATTGATGTGCCGGCCGTTATTTTGCGAAACCAAAATTTACTGCGATGCGTTACAACGCGCAGTAGGCGCGCAGCGATCCGCGCGCCGTCGGTCGTTCACCGAACAGCCTTTGATCTAGCCGCTGTCGCGCGCGCGTGTTAAATCCCTTGGCGCTCAACAAGAAGGCGGGAGACGTGATGATCTCGACGAAGCCGCTCATCGTCGGCAACTGGAAAATGAACGGTCTGCGTTCCGCGACCGGCGAGCTTCACAAACTGATCGACGGGCTGGGCGCGCACGGTGCGCCCGCGGCCGACGTGATGGTTTGTCCGCCCGGGACGCTGGTGATGGCATTCGCGCATATCGCCGCGGATTCGCCGCTGCAGATCGGGGCGCAGGATTGCCATACGGAAATCTCAGGGGCCTATACTGGCGACGTCTCGGCAGAGATGCTGGCTGATGCCGGGGCCAGCGCCGTAATCCTCGGGCATTCGGAGCGCCGCGCCGGCCACGGCGAGCGTGACAGCGATGTGCAGGCGAAGGCGCGGGCTGCCTATCGCGCCGGCTTGCAGGCGATCATCTGCGTGGGCGAGACGCAGGGCCAGCGGCAGCTTGGCCTGACGTTCGATGTGCTGCGCCGCCAACTCCACGGCTCGGTGCCGCGCAGCGCGACCCGGCGCAACACGATCATCGCCTATGAGCCGGTCTGGGCGATCGGCACCGGCAAGACGCCAACCCGCGAGGAGATTGGCGAGGCGCACAACTTCATCGCGCAGGAGCTTACCAGCGTTCTGGGCGGCGAGGCGGCCTCGGGCTTCCGCATCCTTTATGGCGGCTCGGTGACGCCGGACAACGCCGCGATGGTGCTCAGCGCGATGGACGTTCACGGCGCGCTGGTGGGCGGCGCCAGCCTGAAGGCCGACAGCCTGCTGTCCATCGCCTCGGCGCAGCCTCAGCCGCAAAGCACGATGACCAGCGCACAGGATCACATCTCGCCATGATCGTGAAGCGGGGGGCGGAAATCCTGGCGGTTTTCATCCTGGGTGCGGGCCTGGCTGCGCCGGCAGCGGCGCTGCCGCTTACCGAGGCAGCCTGCACGCGTTATGCGGCAGAGCGACAGACGCTTATCGGCCTCGGTGTGCGCGATGACTATCTCAAGGGGCCGGACTGGGCGCAGGCGAACTTGACGCAGCCGCAGCTCGACCTTATTCACCGATATATCCGGATTGAAGAGGCGCTCAAATTCCGCTGCCCAGAGGAGTTCGCCGCGCTGCCGGTGGAGCCGGCGGACGTGCCGCAGCGCCTGGACGTATTGCCGCCCGTCCCCGGTCAGAAGCCTGCGACGGAAGACAATGAACCCGGCGTGACCCGAAACGAGATGCCGCCGCCGCCCGCCCGTGGCCAAGAGGACCAGGGCTGATCGGCGGCAGCGCGCGCGAAGTTTGGATAGACGATGATCACATTCGTTCTGGTCATTCACTTGATGATCTGTATCGCCATGGTGGTGATGATTCTGCTGCAGCGCTCGGAAGGCGGCGCTCTGGGCATTGGCGGCGGCGGCGGCGGCCTGACATCCGGGCGCGGCTCGGGCAATGTCCTGACCCGCACCACGGCCTATCTGGCGGCGGCGTTCTTCGCCACAAGCATCCTGCTCACCGTGCTTGCCGAGTTGCAGGGCACCGGCCCGACCATCGGCGATACTCCTGGGACCAATGGCGCGCCCTCGGCGCCGGCGCTGCCCGATCTTCAGCCGATCGTGCCGCCGGCTGAACCGGTGGTCCCGCGTCCGGAATAGCCAGGGCCGTCCGCGGCGGACGGCTCGCGCTTGTGGAAAGGCGCATGCGCGCGCTTCGCGCAGACCCGCGCGCGTGTAATCTGCAATCCCATGTCGCGATACATCTTCATCACCGGCGGCGTGGTCTCCTCTCTCGGCAAGGGGCTGGCCTCGGCGGCTCTCGGCGCGTTGCTGCAAGCCCGCGGCTACACCGTGCGGCTGCGCAAGCTCGACCCCTATCTCAACGTCGATCCGGGCACGATGAGCCCGTTCCAGCACGGCGAGGTGTTCGTCACCGACGACGGGGCAGAGACCGACCTCGATCTCGGTCATTACGAACGCTTCACCGGCGTGCCGTGCAGCCAGGCGGACAACGTGACCACCGGGCGCATCTATTCCGACATCATCGCCAAGGAGCGTCGGGGCGACTTCCTCGGCGGGACCGTGCAGGTTATCCCGCATGTCACCAACGCCATTCAGGATTTCATCCTTGAGGGAAACGAGGGCGTCGATTTCGTGCTCTGCGAGATCGGCGGGACGGTCGGCGACATCGAGGGCCTGCCATTCTTTGAGGCGATCCGCCAGCTTTCGATCAGGCTGCCGCCCGAACACGCCATCTTCATTCACCTGACGCTTCTGCCTTATGTCCGCGCGGCGGGCGAGCTGAAGACCAAGCCGACCCAGCACTCGGTCAAAGAGCTGCGCTCAATCGGCATACAGCCGGACATCCTCATGTGCCGGGCCGACCGTGAGGTGCCGGCCGACGAGCGCCGCAAGATAGCACTGTTCTGCAATGTGCGCGAAGAGGCAGTGATCCAGGCGCTCGACGTGCCAAGCATCTACGATGTCCCGGTGGCCTACCACAACGAGGGGCTGGACGCCGCGGTGCTGGAGGCTTTCGGCATTGACGGCGCGCCCGCGCCCGATCTGACGCGCTGGGAGCGTATTTCGGACAGTATCGCCAACCCGGACGGCGACGTGACGATTGCGATCGTCGGCAAATACACCGAGCTGCGCGATGCCTACAAGTCGTTAACGGAAGCCCTTGTTCACGGCGGCATCGCCAACGGCGTGCATGTCAACATCGAATGGATCGAGGCTGAGGTGTTCGAGCAGGAGGACCCGGCCCCGTTTCTGGAAAACGTCAATGGCATCATTGTCCCCGGCGGCTTCGGGGAGCGCGGCGCGGCAGGCAAGATCGCCGCGGCGAAATTCGCGCGCACGCGCGGCGTGCCATATTTGGGCATCTGCTTCGGAATGCAGATGGCGGTGATCGAGGTGGCGCGGAACCTCGCCGGGCTGAAGGACGCCAACTCCACCGAGTTTGGCCCGACCGAGCTGCCGATAGTCGGCCTGATGACCGAATGGATGCGCGGCAACGAGCTGGAAAAGCGCGCGGAGACCAGCGATCTGGGCGGGACCATGCGGCTTGGCGCTTATGAGGCGCTGCTGGAGCCGGGCAGCCGCGTGGCAGAGATCTACGGTGCGGATGAAATTTCCGAGCGGCACCGCCACCGGTACGAGGTCAACATGCATTACCGCGAGGCGCTGGAGAGCGCGGGGCTGCAGATCACGGGCGTTTCGGCGGACGGTTTGCTGCCCGAGATTGTCGAAATCCCGGACCATCCCTGGTTCATCGGCGTGCAGTTTCACCCGGAACTGAAATCCCGCCCCTTTGAGCCGCACCCGCTGTTCGCCTCCTTCATCGAGGCGGCGGTCGAGCGCAGCCGGCTGGTCTAGGCGGCGTGGAGCTTCATTGATGCCCCGCAACCCGGCGCTTGAGCAGATCAGACGGACCGCGGGGCGCTGGAAGCCGCCATCGGATGGGGTCGGGCGCTGGCTGCCGGTGGGCATCGGCCTCGGCGTCGTGGTGCTGATCGCCCTCATCTATGCGCTCGCGGCCGGCAGGAGCGTCGAGCGCGTCACCATTACCACGGGCACGGAAGGCGGCAGCTATTTCGCGCTCGGTCAGGTCATCGCCGAGGCGCTGGGCCAGGCCGATCCGCCGCTGGCAGCGCGCGTGGTGCAAAGCGGCGGGGCGGCTGAAAACGCGCAGCGCGTCGCCCTCGATCCCGAGACGCTGGGCCTGGTGCAGAGCAACACGGCGCTCGCGGGCGATGTCAGGCTGATCGCGCGGCTCTACCCGGAGGTTTATCACCTGCTCGCGCGCGGCGATGCCGGGATTGCCGATGTGCCGGACCTTGCAGGTAAGCGCGTCGCGGTCATGCCAGCGGGGTCCGGCTCGAATCTCGCCTTCTATGAGTTGCTGGAGCACTATCAGGTGCCGGCAAGCGACATCACGCCAGTAGCCGGGACGCTGCAGGACGGGCTCGCCGCGCTGGAAGCCGGCGAGGTCGATGCCCTGTTCGTCATCATGGCGCTGGGGAACGAGACCATCGCCGAGAGCATCCGCCGCGCCGACATCCAGCTCATCGGGTTGGATCAGGCCCCTGCGATGGCGCTTTTCAACCCGGCGCTCACGCAGGTTTCGGTGCCGAAGGGCGTCTATTCGGGCGACAAGCCCGTGCCCGTCGAGACGATCGAAGTGCTGGGCGTGGATGCGCTGCTGGTCGCCAACGCCGGGCTGCCCGACGATGCAGCCGCGACGATCGTCACAACGCTGTTCGAGCGCCGCCAGCAGATGGTCGAGGCCAACCGGCAGGCCGCATTCATCTCCGAGCCGACCGCGCAGCAGCGGCTGACCATCGGGGTGCACCCCGGCGCGGAGGATTATTACCAGCGCAACCGGCCGCCGCTCGTCGTCGAATACGCCGAGCCGATCGGGCTGGCGGTATCGGTGCTGGTGCTGCTCGCCTCGGGTCTGTGGCAGGCGCGGACCTGGCTATCGAATGCGCGCAAGAACCGGGCAGATCGCTATAACCTGCAGATCGCCGCGCTCGTCGACCAGGCGGAACAGGCGGGCTCGCTGGACGAACTGGAGGAGGTGCGGCGCAGCCTGTTCGCTATCTTCCATGACGTCATCGCTGATCTTGACAATGACCGCATCGACGACAACTCGCTGCAATCCTTCTCCTTTGTATGGGACGTGGCGCAGAGCACGCTCAGCCAGCGCCAGCTCATGCTCGCGGGACAGGGCAGACGCGCGAAGGGGGCTGCGTCCAAGAGACCGAGCGCCGGCTGAGGTCTCAAAGCGCGCGGCGGATCAGCTCGTTCAACAAGAACGAAAGCGACAGCACCCCGCCGAGCAGTGGCACGATGCGCGGCACCGTGAAGCCGCCGGGCGCATAATCGGGCCGCCCCTTGAGCCGCCACAGCGACAGATTGACGAAGGAAAAGGCGAAAAGCGTGCCCGCCGCCGTGGTTTCGGCCAGCTCACGGGTCGGCAGCAGCACCGTCAGCAGCACGATGAGGGCGACCACGAGAACGGTGGCGTTCATGGGGGTGCGCGTGCGCGGATGAACCGCGCCAAACCAGCCCGGCAACTTGCCCATGCGCCCCAGCCCGTACAGGATGCGCGTGGACATGACCATTTGTGCGATCACGCCGCCCAGCGCCGCAACGATGGCGATCACGCTGATCGGCGCGCCGGAGAGCGCTGTCACCCGCTCGAACACCAGGCTGAGCGGCGCGTCGGAGGCAGCGAGGTCCGCGGTGTCAACGTAGATCACCGCCACCAGCGCGATAGCCATGTAGAGGACCGTGACGCTGATGAGGGCGAGCGCAATGGCGCGCGGCATGTTGCGCTCCGGCTCCTTCACCTCCTCGGCGATGTTGACCATGTCCTCGAAGCCGATGAAAGCGAAGAAGGCTAGAAGCACCCCGGAAATGACGCCCACGGCGGCTGCCATGTCAAATGGGGTGTAGTGCGCCTCGATGCCCGCCTGAACCGCCTCGAAATTACCCAGACCGAGCACGCCGATGACGATCAGCCCGGCGACCTCAACCACGGTGATGGTCGCGATCACGCCGACCGACAGCTCGATGCCAAGCCCTACGATCGCGCCGAGAAAGAGCGCGAAGAACACCGCCAGCGCCAGCGGCGGCAGCCCTGTCAGCGATGATGCGTAGCCCGCCCCGCCCTGAACGAGCGTCGCCGAGGAAATGATGCCGGCCGAACAGACCAGCAGCCCGGCGAGCGTCGCCAGCCATTCGACGCGCAGCCCCGCGCGAATATAGGCCGTCTCCGCCGCGCTCACCGGAAATGAGGTCGACAGCTCGGCATAGGAGGCGGCCGTCAGCGCGACCAGAAGCGACGCGACCAGATAGGCCAGCGGCGTGTAGAAGCCCGCGCGCGCCGCCGTCTCCCCGATCAGCACATAGATGCCCGCCCCGACGATCACGCCGAGCCCGTAAAGCGTCAGCGGCAGCAGGGTGACCGTGCGCTTGAGCTGCGTCTCGCCGCCTGGGGTCGTGGGCCTGTCCATCGCTGGGGAGCGCCTTGTCGCGGCGGGGCCGAGCAAAAAGCTGTTGCCGCCCTTGTCCGGCCACAGCTTCGCCCCGCGAATCACGAAGTTTCGGGATCGTTCAAATTATACGCGCGGGCTTTACCGCACGCTCAGGTTGTTTGGTTACGAATTCCTACCACCGCGGCCCATTCTGGGGCACGCCCTCTCTAGCAGGTTTGACCTTGATCGAGAAAGCTCTCATGCCCGTCCAGACTGTTCCGCGTTTTGCAATGCTTATGGTTTCCGGTCTGTTGCTCGCTGGCTGCGCCGGACCCCAGCCGTCCGTAATGTCGCTGAGCCTTGCCAGCACCGGCGAGGAGGGCGGTGGAAAGTCGCCGCTCAGCCGTATGCTTGGCGGTGCCGACACGCCGGAAGACGAAACCCAGAAGCTCAGCCCGCGGGTCGTCCCGCTCGGTGCGCCGGTGCCAAAGGGGGGCGGCGTCCGCAAGATCGGCAAGCCTTACGTGGCCGCTGGCGAGACGGTCGTGCCGCGTGAGGACCCGGAGTATGATCGGGCCGGCATCGCCTCCTGGTACGGCGAGATGTTCCATGGCCGGAAAACGGCCAATGGCGAGGTCTATGACATGGACGCCTTGACGGCCGCGCATCCGACGCTGCCGCTGCCGAGCTACGTCAAGGTGACGCATCTGGGCAATGGCCGCTCGCTGGTTCTGCGGGTCAATGACCGCGGCCCCTTCGCGCGCAACCGGATCATCGACCTGTCGCGTCAGGCGGCGAAGCTGCTGGGCATCCACAAGGCCGGGACCGGCCCGGTGCGAGTGACATACCTGCGGCCCGCCCCGCTCGACGGCGATGACAGCTTCGAGCAAGCGTTTCTTGCGTCGCAGCCCTGGTATGACGACCAGCCGACCCGCCTCGGCGCGGCCGACCCCGCGTCAGATGCGCGCAGGCCTGGCCCGCGGGACGGTTGATTTTTTCCGCGCCGCTGGTGTTAAGTCTTTGTCAATGCCGTTGTTGCGGTATGGGCAAGGGTTTGTGAGTGCGGGGCGACACAGTGCGTAGATTTCTCGTTGTTTGGGCCGTGGTTCTGACTGTCCTGGCCGCTTGGGCGGCCCAACCGGCGCGTGCGGCCTTTCAGAGCGATGCGCCTTACGCTTTCCTGATGGATTACGACACCGGCGCGGTGCTCTACAACAAGCGGGGCGACGAGCCGATGCCCCCGGCGAGCATGAGCAAGCTCATGACGCTTGCGGTGGTGTTCGAGGCGCTCAAGGAAGGCCGGCTTAAGCTGGATGATGAATTCGTGGTCAGCGAGAATGCCTGGCGCACGGGCGGCGCGCCGTCCGGCACCTCGGCGATGTTCGCGCCGATCAACTCCTCGGTGACGGTTGAGGAACTCATTCGCGGGGTGGTCATTCAGTCGGGCAATGACGCCAGCATCGTGCTGGCCGAGGGTCTGGCCGGATCGGAGGAAGGCTTCGCCCGCCTGATGAACGATTACGCTGACGAGCTTGGCCTGGAGAATTCCAACTTCGTCAATTCGACCGGCCTGCCCGATCCGAACCACTACATGTCACCGCGCGATCTGGCTGAGCTGGCGCGTTACGTCATCCGGGAATATCCCGAGTACTATGGGTATTTTGCCGAGCCGGAGTTCAAATATCGCCGCCACCTGTTCTACAACCGCAACCGGCTGGTGCGGAACGACAAGGCGGATGGCCTGAAGACCGGCTACACGAGTGAGTCGGGTTATGGCGTCGTCGCCTCGGCCGAAGCGGACGGGCGGCGCATGATTGCCGTCGTCAACGGGCTGGAAACACGCAGCGCCCGGCGCAATGAGGCAGTCCGCCTGCTCAACTGGGGCCTGCGCAGCTTCAAGCCGTTCACGTTGTTTGACGCCGGCGAGGTCGTCGGCACCGCCCGCGTGTGGGGCGGCGAGAGCCGCTTCGTCGATCTGACGGGCAAGGGCGATGTGCGGATTCTCTTGCCGCGCGCCACTCAGCGAGAGCGCATTTCCGCAGAGATCGCCTATGTCGGCCCGCTCTATCCCCCCATCTCGAAGGGCGAGAAGATCGCCGAAATCCGCGTAACGACCGATGAAGGCATCAGCAACAGCGCGCCCCTCTACGCCGCGGAAGATGTGGGGAAAGGCGGGGTGATTTCCCGCGGATTCGATACGATCCTGCTGCAGGCGTTCGGCTGGCTGTTGTAAGGTGCCGGGGCGGGCGCGCAGGCGCGCGCTAGACACGGCGCGGGATGGCAGCTTTGGCGGCAGGCAAATTCATCACGCTCGAAGGCGGGGAGGGCGCCGGGAAATCCACCCAGGCCAAACGCCTGCGCGACCGGCTGGAGGCGCGCGGCCACAGCGTGGTGCTGACGCGCGAACCCGGCGGCTCGCCCCGCGCCGAGCAAATCCGCGAGCTGCTGCTGTCTGGCAAGATCGAGCAGTTCGGCGGGCTGGCCGAGGCCGCGTTGTTCTATGCCGCGCGCCATTCCCATCTGGAGATCACGATCCGCCCCGCGCTCGAAGAGGGCAAATGGGTGGTCTGCGACCGCTTCTCCGATTCGACGCGGGCCTATCAGGGCGCGGGCGGGGAGGTGCCGCTTTCGATGTTGGAGTCGCTGGAGCGCACCATCGTCTGGCCGACGCGCCCGGACCTGACGCTGATCCTTGACCTGCCGGCCGAGCAGGCGCTGGAACGGCTCAAGGGTACCGAGAAGGACCGCTACGAAAAAATGCCGCTGGCATTTCACCAGAACTTGCGCTCGGAATTCCTGAACATCGCGCGCTGCGAGCCGTGGCGCTGCGCGGTGATCGACGCCTCGGTCGACCCGGAGACGGTGGAAGCCGCGATCTGGAAGGTCGTCGAAGAACGTCTGAACCCGTAACCGATGGCCCGAGCCGCCCGACAAAGCGCAGACACCCCGCCCCCGGAAGCCGACCGGCTCGGCGAATGGCCGCATCCGCGCGAGACCGCCGGTCTCGTCGGGCACGCCGCCGAACGCGCCCGCCTGAGCGAGCGGCTGCAGAGCGGGCGGATCGCGCATGGCTGGATCGTCGCGGGCCCGCCGGGCATCGGCAAGGCGACGCTGGTCTACAACTTCGCCGCGGAGGCGTTGGCGCAGGGCGTCGAGAGCATCGCGGAGACGCGGCGGCTGATCGCGGCGCAGGCGCATCCGCGGCTCATGGTCGTGCGCCGGACGCTCAATCCGCAAACCAAGAAGCTGCGCACGCAGATCGCGGTCGATGATGTGCGTCGGCTCCGGCACTTTCTCGGCACGACGGCGGGAGAGGGCTGGCGCGTGGTGATCGTGGACAGCGCGGACGACCTGAACACCAGTTCGGCGAACGCGCTGCTGAAGTCGCTGGAGGAGCCGCCGCCGCGCACGCTGTTCTTCCTCATTGCCACGAGCGCTGGACGCCTGCTGCCCACGATCGCCTCGCGCTGCGAGCGGCTGCGCCTGCACCCGTTGAGCGCGGAAGAGACGCGCGAGGCGGTCGAAGCCGCCTGCGCGACGGCCGGCGTCGATAGGCCTGAGCCGGCGGCGCTGGAGCCGATCCTCGCTGCCGCGAATGGCCGGCCCCGGCGCGCGCTGGAGCTGATTTCGGGGGGCGGCGCGCAAGCCTACGCCCTGATCCGGCAGATGTTCGAGCGCCTGCCGCGGCTCGACGATACCGAAGTGTTCCGCTTGATCGAGACCGCGAGCGATGCCAAGTCCGGGCTTGGATATGACCTTGTCTTCGATCTGGTCGAGGAAGCGCTCGCCGCGTTGATCCGGCAGGCCGCGCAATCGCCCCACAGCTCCGGCGTGTTCAACGCGCACAGCCTTGCGCGATGGATGGAGGTGTGGGACACAGGGAAGCGTTTGCGGGCGGAGGCCGAGACGCTCAATCTCGACCGCGGCGCGGCGCTGATGCGGCTGTTCAGCGAGATCGAAAACGCCGCGCGGCTGGCGAAGCGCGCGCATCCGGCGTGAAGCGCGCGGACGCCGCAAGCGCAGCAAACCTCAAGGCGGAACGATACGCAGATGACGACCAAGCCCGCTTATTATCTGACCACAGCGATTTCCTACCCGAACGGCGCGCCGCATATCGGCCACGCCTATGAGGCCATTGCGACCGACGCGCTGGCGCGCTTCCGCCGGCTGGACGGCTACGATGTCTTCTTCCTGACCGGCGTGGACGAGCACGGGCTGAAGATGAAGCAGACCGCGCAGAAGGAGGGCCTCACGCCGCGCGAGCTGGGCGACCGGAACACGCCGCAGTTTCAGGAGATGTGCCGGGTCCTGGAGGTCTCCAACGACGACTTCATTCGCACCACCGAGCCGCGCCATTACGAGGCCGTCGCCCATATCTGGAAGCGGATGGAAGCGCAGGGCGACATCTATCTGGACACCTATGCGGGCTGGTACTCGGTGCGCGACGAAGCCTTCTACGCCGAAAGCGAAACGGAGGTCGGCGAGGATGGCGTGCGCCGCGGCCCGACCGGCACGCCGGTGCAGTGGACCGAGGAGCAGACCTATTTCTTCCGGCTGTCGAAATACGGGCCGGAACTGCTCAAGCACTATGCCGGGAACCCGGATTTCATTCTGCCGCCCGAGCGCCGCAACGAGGTCGTCAGCTTCGTCGAGGGCGGCCTGCAGGACCTATCGGTCTCGCGAACGACGCTCGACTGGGGCATCCCGGTGCCGGACGCGCCAGGGCACGTCATTTATGTGTGGGTGGACGCGCTGACGAACTACATTACGGGCGTCGGTTATCCCGATACCGAAAGCGAGAGCTACAAGCGCTACTGGCCGGCCGACCTGCATGTCATCGGCAAGGACATCCTCCGCTTTCATGCCGTCTACTGGCCGGCGTTTCTGATGTCGGCGGGCTTGCCGCTGCCGAAGCGGGTGTTCGCGCACGGCTTCCTGTTCAACAGGGGCGAGAAGATGTCGAAGTCGGTCGGCAATGTCGTCGACCCGTTCGCGCTCGTCTCGGTCTATGGCGTCGATCAGCTGCGCTATTTCCTGCTCCGCGAGGTGCCTTTCGGGCAGGACGGCAGCTACAGCCACGAGGCTATCGTGAACCGCATCAACGCCGATCTGGCGAATGATCTGGGCAACCTCGCGCAGCGTTCCTTGAGCATGATTGCGAAGAACTGCGGGGGCGCGCTGCCGGAGCCGGGCGACTTCACGGACGCGGACCGCGCGCTGCTGGCGCTGGCGGACTCGACGCTGGCGACCGTGCGCGAGGCGCTTGAGACGCAGGCGCTCCACAAGGCCGCAGAGGCGATCTGGAATGTCGTCGGCGAAGCCAACCGCTATTTCGCCGCGCAGGAGCCGTGGGCGCTCAAGAAGAGTGATCCGGCGCGCATGGGCACGGTGCTTTACGTTACGGCCGAGACCGTGCGCCAGGTCGCGATCCTGGCGCAAGCGCTGACGCCGGATGCCGCGGGCAAGCTGCTCGACCAGCTTGCCGTGCCAGAGGGTGCGCGCGATTTCGCCCATCTGGGCGCGGCCGGACGCTTGCCGGCGGGCGTTGCACTGCCAAAGCCGCAGCCGGTCTTCCCGCGCTTTATT
>CAYYSM010000016.1:0-18511 GCA_964474225.1 uncultured Hyphomicrobiaceae bacterium | reverse complement strand
CTCATCACCAACGCCGATGGCGGCATCCTGAACGATCCGGTGCTGTTGCGGCTGGGGGAAAACCACTTCTGGCTTTCGCTGGCTGACAGCGACATCCTGCTCTGGGCGCAGGGCGTGGCCGTGCATTCGGGCATGGACGTCACGATCCGCGAGCCGGACGTCTCGCCGTTGCAATTGCAGGGGCCGAAATCCGGGCAGATTATGCAGGCGCTGTTCGGCGATAGCATCATGGACCTGCGCTATTACTGGCTGCGCGAGGTCGAACTGGACGGCATTCCGCTGGTCGTGTCGCGGACCGGCTGGTCGAGCGAACTGGGCTATGAGCTTTACCTGCGCGACGGCGCGCGGGGCGACGAGCTGTGGGAGAAGATCATGGCGGCGGGAGCGCCGTTCGGACTACAACCCGGCCACACCTCGACCATCCGCCGGATCGAAGGCGCGATGCTGTCCTATCACGCCGATGCGGACATCCACACGAATCCCTTCGAGCTTGGTTTCGACCGCCTGGTCGATCTCGACATGGAGGCCGACTTCATCGGGAAGGCCGCGCTGCGCCGCATTCGCGAGAACGGCGTGAGCCGCAAGCAGGTCGGACTGCGCATCGAAGCCCCGCGGCTTGAGGGGCCGAACACGACCTTCTGGCCCATCCGCAAGGACGGCGGCACGATCGGCAAGGTCACATCCGCTGTCTATTCGCCGCGGCTTGACCAGAACATCGCCTTGGCAATGGTCTTGGCTGATTTCGCGTCTATCGGAACGGCGGTCGAGGTGTTGATGCCCCAGGGGCTAACCGAGGCCATTGTGGTGGAACGGCCATTCTTCGACCCGAAGAAGAAACTCGCCGCCGCCTGACGCGAAAAAGCGGCCAAGAAGGCGGTGGCGTTCGCTGCGCGTCAGCTATAGATGCCGGTGAACGCTTCGCTGCCTTCGACAATGCCGGCGCGGTACATGCCCTCGGCGTTGAAAGGCATCGCGATCCGGCCGCCGCGGTCCACGGCGATCACGCCGCCCGACCCGCCATGCCGCCCGAGATCCGCGATAGCGCCGGCCGCCGCCTCGTCGAGCGACTGGCCCGCGAGCCGCATCCGCGCATCGATTTCGTGCCCGACGCACCAGCGGATGAAGGCTTCGCCGTCGCCGGTGGCCGACACCGCGCAGGTCGCATTGTCCGCGAACGTCCCCGCGCCGATGATCGGCGTATCCCCGACGCGGCCGGGGCGCTTGCCCGTCAACCCGCCCGTGGATGTCGCGGCGGCCAGATCGCCGTGCCGGTCGCGCGCGACCGCGCCGACCGTGCCATGCCTGCGCGCGGGGTCGTCCTCTGTCTCGCCGCGCGCGCGCCGCGCCAGCGTTTGCTGGAGCGCATTCCAGCGGGCCTCGGTGAAGAAGTAGTCGGCCTCGGCGAATGGCAGGCCGGCCTCGCGGGCCAGCCGCAGGGCGCCCTCCCCGCTCAGCATCACATGCTCGGTCATCTCCATCACGGCGCGGGCGACGCGCACCGGATTGCGCGGGCCGAAGATGCTCGCAACGGCGCCAGCGCGGCGGTCGCGCCCGTCCATGACCCCTGCGTCCATTTCCTGCGCGCCCGCAGAGGTGAAAACCGCGCCGCGCCCGGCATTGAACAGAGGATCATCCTCCAGCGCGCACACGGCCTCGGTGACGGCGTCGATCGCCCGGCCGCCCTGCGCCAGCACGGCCTCGCCGCGACGCAGGATTTCGCGCAGCGCGGCATGATATTGCTCCGCGCGCTCAGGGGTGAGCCGTGCGCGTCTTATGGTGCCGGCTCCGCCGTGAATAGCCAAGGCATAGTGCGACATCGGGATCGACCGTCGGGAAGCTGCCTGCGCGATGCTGTGGGGTTATCACCGGAATGGGAAGCGGATGAGGCATTCCAGGCCGTCCGGCCGGTAAGCGATCGAGGCCGTCCCGCCCAGGTCGGCTCTCGCCGCTTCCTCGATAAGGGTGGAGCCAAAGCCTTTCCGCGCGGGCGTCACCACGGTCGGGCCGCCGGTTTCCTTCCAGCGGCAGGCCAGCATGTCGGTCTCGCCTGGCGGCCGCGCGCATTCCACGGAGACCAAGCCTTCGGGAACGGACAGCGCCCCGTACTTCGCCGCGTTCGTCCCCAGCTCGTGAAGGATCAGGTTCAGCCCCAGAGCTGCCTTCGGCGCAAGCTCGACTGGTGCATTCGGCAGGACGATCCGACGGGCGGAACCAAACGATTCGAGCGCGGACTTCACCAGATCCCCAAGCTCTACCGGCCCCCACTCGCTTTGCACCAGCAGATCGTTGCCGCGGGCGATGGCGTGCAGGCGGGCGGAGAAAGCCTCCCGGAATGCTTCCGCGGAGGGCGCGGAATGCCAGGTCAGGTTCATCGTCGCTTCCACCAGCGCGAGAACGTTCTTGACCCGGTGGTTCAGCTCCGCTGACAGCAATGCGCGCTGCTCTTCGTCGGCCTTGCGCTGGGTGATCTCTATATCGACGCCGACCATGCGGATCGGGTGGCCCTCGGGGTCGCGCACGACAATCGCCCGGGTGTCCGTCCAACGGACCCGGCCTTCCGTGCTCGTCATGCGGAATTCCACCTTGTAGTCTCTGACCCCGGCAAGCGCGTCCTGGATGGCGGCCTCGACACGATCCCGGTCGTCGGGGTGCACGAAAGCGCGGAAGGTTTCGACAGTGCCTTCGTAGGCTTGAGGCTCCATATGCATGAAGCGAGCGAGGTTCTCGGACCATCGGATGCGGCCTGAAGCAATATCCCAGTCCCAGACGCCGATCTCGCCAGCCGCCATCGCCATGCGCAGCCGCGCGTCGCTCTCGCGCAAGGCCTGCTCCAGCTCTCGCTGCTCTGTGATGTCAAGGTTAATTCCGTAGGCCTGGATGGGCTTGTCATCGCCATCGCAAACGAACCGGGCGAGCGAAAGCAACCAGCGGAGACCCTTTTGCGGGTGCGGGGAACGAAACTCGATGCGATAGTTTCCGTCGCGGCCCGCGAGAGCATCATTGATGACGGCCTCAAAAAGGTGCCGATCCCGCGGGTCCACGCATGTCGCAAGCCAGTCTGTGAAGCTGGGGGGCCGCGTCCCGGGCGCGATGCCGAAAATCTCGTAGGTTTCCGCTGTCCAGAAATGCTCGTAAGCAGAAAGGTCGTAGCTCCACGCGCCGGCGTTCGCGGCCGCGAGCGCCATCCGCTGCAATTCCTCGTTGGCGCGCAGCGCCTCGGCCGCTTTTCTCGCGGATATGTCCTCGATGACCGCAATAGCGAACTGAAGCTGGCCTTTGGGATCGCGTCCGGCGGACGCGGTCAGATTGATCCAGACATACGATCCGTCGGCGCGGAGATAGCGCTTTTCAATCTGGTAGAACGGTATCGCGCCGGCCCATAACTGCTCCGCAAGGTTCAGGTCGGCGTCCAGATCGTCGGGATGCGTGATATCCTGGAACGTCAGCGCCTGCAGCTCTTCCTGACTGTAGCCCGTGATCTCGCAGAGTTTGTGGTTGATACGGAGGAAGCGCCCATCCAGCCCGACATGCGCCATGCCAACGGCCGCCTGCTCGAATGTCGCGCGAAACCGCGTCTCCGCCGCCACCTGGCTGGTGCGGTCCTCATAGATCGCGGCGACTTCGCCGCCCGGCAGACGGAGAACCTCGTTCTCCCGCCACCCGGAAAGGCGGCTGTCGCGATAGAGCGTGAGAGGATGGCGCTCCGCCTGACCTGTGCGCCAGACCCGCCGCAGCACGTCGACCAGGCCAAACTCCGCCACACCGGGGAAGACCTCGGTCACCCGGCGGCCAACGACATCAGCGCGGCTGATCCCGTCGATCCTCTCTGCGGCTGGATTGAAATCCACAAAAACAAAGTCTTGGCCGTCATCAACGGCGGCGTAAATAGCGATGCCGCTACTCACATGCCGGAAAAGTTCTCCGTAGTGACCGTCGGAATGCAACGCCATGTCCTTGTGGAGAGCGGAAGACATGCGATCAGAACCTCGGACTTTTGTTGGATGGAAAGTCGACCAAATCGTGAGCGCTTACATGCGCTGAAGGGGGTTAATCGTCAATCCCGGCTATCAGAATAATTGGTCGGCGATGCGCTCCTTACGCGCAGTTTCTCTGTCTGGACCACTGCGTTTCGCGCTACGAACGCTTGAAAAACCGGGAATTCGCCAATAATGCGCCACGAGATCGAAACAGAGTTAATGTCAGAGCCCGATGCGCATACGCGCCTCCGCGGCAAGTTGGACGGAGACTCCCGGGCTCATGAATGACGGGTAAGGCCGCTTGCGCCCTCGGGTTGGAGGCGTCAATTTCTCCTCTGGCGAGGGTATATTTCATTAATGTTGGCGGTGAGGCTGCGAAACACTGACCATGCGCATTGCGACATTCAACGTTCAGAACATGCGGCTGCGGCAGGGGCAGAACGGGCCTCAGCTCGACGGAGCGCGGGACGACCACGAGGGCGGCGACCAAAACGACACGGCGCTGGACGTGATCGACAGGCGCCTCACCGCCGAAGTGATCAGGGCGCTCGGCGCGGATGTGATCGCGCTGCAGGAGGTGTTCAATCAGGCCACGCTCGATCATTTTCACGACGCGTTCCTGCTGCCGACCGGCGCGGCCCCTTATCCCTACCGGCATTGCCTGCCGGGCAACGACGGGCATGGGCGGGACGTGGCGGTGATGTCCCGCCGGCCCGTGACGGTCGCGAGCCATGCTCAGTTGACGGCCGATGATCTTGGCCTTTCGGAAGTGCCTGAGAAGCTGCGCGGCGGTCCGCTGTTCCGCCGCGACTGTCTGGAGGTCGATCTGGGCGCGCTGACGCTGTTCATTTGCCACTTCAAGGCGCCTTATCCCGACCCGGACAAAGCCTGGGCCGTGCGTCAGGCCGAGGCGCGCGGCGTCCGCCGCATCATCGAGGCGCGCTTCGCCAGCCCGGCCGAAGCCTGGTGGATGATCCTCGGCGATCTGAACGAATTTGCGCGCGACGCCGATTCGCCCGAATCCGCAATCCGGCCGCTGACGCAGGGCTTCGCGGTGGACCTGATGGCGCGGCTGGAGGAGGGGGCAGACTGGACGTTCCGCGACCCTGAAACACGCATGCGCTCGCACCCCGACGCGATGCTGGCCTCGCCAGCGCTGGCGCGCGCGTTCCCCGATGTGC
This sequence comes from uncultured Hyphomicrobiaceae bacterium, assembly GCA_964474225.1. Classification (GTDB taxonomy): domain Bacteria; phylum Pseudomonadota; class Alphaproteobacteria; order Rhizobiales; family Rhodomicrobiaceae; genus Dichotomicrobium. The sequence goes on along the minus strand of CAYYSM010000016.1, from coordinate 13,353 downwards.
GTCCGGCGATCTTCCGGGCCGGCATGGACCCCGAGGCGGCAGCCGCACGCGGGCCCCGCTTCGAGGCTGTGCGCGCCACGAGGCCCCATGCGAGCGATCACGCGGCGATTTACGCCGACTTTCCGGGCTTGTGACCTTCTATACGCTCTGGTTGTCGCTCAGCAGGCGGGGGGTTGCCGCCGCGATGAGCGTGTCGACATCCATGCCCGGGGCGACATGCGCGTAGTCCTCGTCGATCAACAGCGAGGCCGCGCCATGCACGAAGGTCCATAGCCGCAGGGCGACCGCGCGCGCGTCGTCGTCGCGGCCCTGCGCCGCACAGTAGAGTTCGACCTGACGGATCAGCCCGCCAAAGCAGTCCAGCCCGGTTTCCAGCACGCCTTCGACCTGCTTCACCTGCGCGTTCTGGCCGAACATCATGCGGAACACGCCGGGCTGGCGCGCGGCAAAGCCGACGTAGGATTTGCCCATCTCGATGATGCCATCCAGCGTGCCTTCGCCCGCGCGCATCACCGCCTCGCAGTTCGCTTCGGCCAGTCCGTGAAAGCCGCGATTGACCACCTCGGCCAGCAACTCGTTGCGGTCCCGGAAGTGGCGATAGGGCGCGGCGGTCGAGACGCCGGCAAGGCGGCAGGCATCCGCTAGACTGAAATTGTCCGGCCCCTTTTCCTCCACGAGCTGGGTCGCGGCGGCGATCAGCGCCTCCTTCAACTGTCCATGATGGTAGCTCTTGCGCTTGCCCAGCGCCTGGCCGTCCTCCGGCTCGTTATCCTCCATCCCGCTGATTCCATGTGTTTTTTGTCTTTGTCGCGACCAGCCCAACTTTTTTGTTTGAAAAGTTAGAACCGCTAACATAGGGTCGGGCGCATGATGTTAGTGGCATAAACATAATGCATCCGACACGGAGAGCAAAGATGATTAATGAAGCCGGGGCCGCACAACCCGGAAATTTCTGGCGCAGGCTGGGCGGCGGCGTCGCGGTGCTGATTGTTGGGTCGGCAATCGTTGGCACGGCGGCGGGCGGGATCGCGCTGCTGCACCTGCGCGCCGGCGCTCAGGAGCCGGTGCAGGCCAACCCGCCGCTGACCGTGCGCACCATGATGCTCGACAGGCAGGATCATTACACCGCCGAACAGCGTTTCGCCGGGCGGATCGAGGCAGCGCGCGAGACGCAGCTGGCCTTCGAGCGGCGCGGGCTGGTGGAGCGCGTCCTTTTCGACGAGGGCGACGCGGTGCCCGCGGGCGCGGCCGTCGCCGAACTCGACCAGTCGAAGCTGCTGGCCGAGCGAAAGCGCCTTGAAGCCAACAAGCGCGAGCTGGAAGCGCGGCTGGGTCTGGCGCAGCGCACGCTGGACCGCCAGTCGACGCTCTCGCGCCAGGGCTGGCAGAGCGAACAGCGCTTTGACGAAGCGCGCTTTGCCGTCGACGAGTTGAACGCAGCGATCGAACGGATTTCCGCACAGATCGAGGCGATCGACATCGACCTTGAGAAGTCGGTGCTGAAAGCGCCTTTCGCCGGAACAGCCACCGCCCGGCACGTCGATGAAGGCGCGGTCGTACAGGCGGGCGCGCCCGTGCTCGACCTTGCGGAAACCGCGCGCATTCACGCGCGTATCGGCGTGACGGCGGACGTGGCGCAGGACCTGACCATCGGCCAGAGCTATCCGCTGGCGGTCGGCGACCGCGAGATTCGCGGCGAACTGATCTCCAAGCGCCCCGACATCCAGACCGGCACCCGCACCGTCACCGCGCTGTTTGCCGTCGATGACCCTCGCGCGCCGCTCGGCGAGGTCATCGAGTTGATCCGCACCCGCGCGATCCCGCAGGCGGGCGCGTGGTTGCCGCTCACCGCTTTGGTGGAGGATCGCCGCGGGCTGTGGTCCGTCTACCGCGTTCAGGAAGACGGCGACGGGCTGATCGTCCAGCGCCGCACCGTGGAGGTCGTGCACACCCGCGACGGCCGCGCCTTTATCCGCGGGCTGTTCGCCGATGGCGAGCAAATCCTGCGCGACGGCACCAACCGCGTGGTCCCCGGCCAGCGCGTCATCCTCTCCGACAAGATCGCCCAAAACTGATCGGGGCCACCAATGAAAGCCGCCTTCTACAAGAACCCGCGCCTATTCGCGCTGGCCGTCCTGCTGATCCTCGCTGCCGGGCTGTCCGCCTTCTTCTCCATCGCGCGGCAGGAAGACCCGACGATAACCAACCTGTTCGCCACGGTGGTCACGCCGTTTCCCGGCGCGGACCCGGCGCGTGTCGAGGCGCTCGTGACCGAGAAGATCGAGGATGAGCTTGAGCAGATCGCCGAGATCGAAGAGATCACCTCGACCTCGCGCGCGGGCATATCTGTCATTCAAGTCGAGCTGTCGGAGTTCATCTCCGAAACCGAAATCGAGCAGACCTGGTCGGAAATCCGCGACGCGCTGGGCGACGCGGCCATGAACCTGCCGGCCGGCGTGCCGGACCCGGAATTCGATAACGACCGCACCGGCGCGTTCACCGCGATCGCCGCGCTGGTGCCGGAGCGATGGGACGGCGCGGAGGCCGTCGCGCGGCGCTATGCGCTGTCGCTGCAGGACCGGCTGCGCGCACAAACCGGCACCGAACGGGTGCGCCTCTACGGCATGCCTGAAGAGGAAGTGCTGGTGCGCATCGACCGGCGCAAGCTGGCCTCGCTGGGCCTCAGCGCCGATGGCGTCTCGCGCGCCATTGCACAGGCGGACTCGAAGGTCGAGGCCGGCCAGCTGCGCGGCGACACTGAATTGCTCATCGAGGTGGAGGGCGAAATCCGCTCGCTTGACCGTATCCGTCGGGTGCCGATCGCCGAGAGCGCGGACGGCCAGATCGTGCGGGTCGCCGATGTCGCCGCGGTCATCAAGCTGGTCCGAACCCCTGCCGAAAGCATCGCTTTCGCCGAGAGTGAGCGCGCGATCCTCATCGCCCCGCGCATGGAGACCGGCCGGCGCGTCGATTTGTGGGCCGAGGAACTGCGCGACACGCTGGATGAATTCCGCGCCGAACTGCCGGCGGGGCTGTCGCTGGAGCTGCTGTTCGACCAGAGCGCCTATACCGACGCGCGCCTGAGCACCGTCGCGCAAAACCTGATGATCGGGGTGGCGCTGGTGGTCGGCGTGCTGCTCATCACCCTTGGCTGGCGCGCGGCGATCGTCGTTGCGGCGGTGCTGCCGCTGGCGAGCCTGATCGCGCTGCCCATCCTGAAGGCGCTGGGCATCCCCATCCACCAGATGTCCGTCACCGGCCTGATCGTCTCGCTCGGCCTGCTGGTCGATGCGGCGATCGTGATGACGGATGCGATCGGGCGGCGGCTGCGCGCGGGCGCGACTCGACTTCAGGCGGTGCGCGACTCGGTGGATCGGCTGGCCGCACCGCTTATGGCTTCGACCATCACCACCGCGCTCGCCTTCATGCCGATGGCGCTGCTGCCCGGCCCGGCGGGAGATTTTGTCGGGGCCATCGCGATTGCGGTGATCGTCATGCTGCTATCCTCCTTCGCGCTCGCGCTGACGCTCACCCCGGCGATGGCGGGCTGGCTGCTGCCGGTCGGCGATAAGGTCAGGCGGGAGCGCCCCACCCTGCTGGGCCGGGCCTTCGGCGGCTCGCTCGCGCTGGCGCTGCGGCATCCGCGCCTGTCGATCATGTTCGCGCTGATCCTGCCGTTGATCGGCTTCGGCGCTTTTCCGACACTGAAGGCGCAGTTCTTCCCCGGCGTCGACCGCGACCAGCTGTACATCCAGGTGAAGATGCCCAGCGGCACGTCCATCGACCGGACGACGGCGCTGGCCGGCGAGATCGGCGCGGCAGTGCGCGCGAAGGACGAGATCGAGGCGGTCCACTGGGTCGTCGGCGAAAGCGCGCCGGCCTTTTACTACAACATGGTCGGCAACCAGGATCAGACGCCAAGCTTCGCCGAGGCGCTGGTGACGACGCGCTCGCCCGAGGCGACCGAGCGCATCCTGCCCGATCTGCAGCGCGAGCTTGACCGCGCTTATCCCGAAGCGCGCATCGTCGTGCGCGGGCTGGTGCAGGGGCCGCCGGTGAACGCGCCGGTTGAGCTGCGCCTCGTCGGCCCGAACCTGGAGACGCTGCGCCAGCTCGGCAATGAGTTGCGGCTCATCATGGCGCGGGAGCCGGAGATCAAGCAGGCGCGCACGCAACTTGAGCCGGGCGAGCCAAAGCTGATCGTCAATCTCAGCGAGGAGAAGGTGCGCCTCGCGGGTCTCGACTTCCGGGCGGTCGCGCGGCAGCTCTCGGCGACGCTGGATGGCGCGGTCGGCGGCTCGCTGATCGAGGGCACGGAGGAGCTTCCGGTGCGCGTGCGGATCGGCGCGGCTGTTCGTGAACGCGCCTCGGCCCTGCGCACGCTGGACATTACCGGGCCGAATGCGCGGCAGGCAGCGCTTGAGGGCGATTATCCCGGCATTCCCCTCGCTGCGCTGGGCGAAGTCGCGGTCGTGCCCGCGCAAACCCCGATCTTCCGGCGCGACGGCGAGCGCATCAACACCGTGCAGGGCTTTGTCCAGCGGGAGGTGCTGCCTCAGGAGGCGCTGCAGAAGGTGCTTGCCAGCGTCGAGCGCAGCGATGTCGAACTTCCCCACGGCTACCGGCTGGAGGTCGGCGGCGACGCCGATGCGCGCAGCGAGACGCTATCAAACCTGCTGGCTCAGCTTGGGCTGATCGTCGCGCTGACCATCGCCGCGATCGTACTCACCTTCAACTCGTTCCGGCTGACCGGCATCACACTTATGGTCGCGGGGCTGTCGATCGGGCTGAGCCTGCTGGCGCTGGCGGCGTTCCAGTATCCGTTCGGCATTCAGGCGGTGATCGGCGTCATCGGGTCGATCGGCGTGTCGATCAACGCGGCGATCATCATCCTCACGGCGCTCCAGCAGTCGCCCGCGGCGATGGCCGGGGACCTGGGCGAAATCCGCGACATCGTGCAGGCGCAGAGCCGGCACATCATGTCCACGACCATCACGACCTTCGGCGGGTTCCTGCCGCTGATCCTCGAAGGCGGCGGGTTCTGGCCGCCCTTTGCGATGGCGATCGCGGGCGGCGTGCTGCTCTCCAGCGTGGTGTCGTTCTACTTCACGCCGCCGATGTTCGTGCTACTCCGGCGCAAGTCGTTGTCCGAACCGCAGGCTGCGCCGCAAGCCGTCCAATAGGCCGAGCGCGACCGGGCAGCCTGTCTTGACCTCGATAACGGCCCGTTCAGTCCTCGCGCCATTTGTCTTTGGTCCGCGATGCCGCGCGGGGCGCGTTATTCTTCGCCATTACTTCGAGGGTCCGTCGATGCCTGGGGATCGCGATCGGAGCCTGCGCGCGGCTCCCGTCCCAACACGCTCGCAGACAGCGTGAACATCAATAGTCTCTGTTTGAGGAAAGGCCAAGCCCATGGAAGCGAGCGATATTCTGCTGCGTGATCTCGATAATCACGGCGTTCTGCGATTGACCCTGAATGATCCGGCGCGGCGCAATGCGCTTTCCGAGGCCATGCTCGGCGCGTTGGGCACAGCTTTTGCCGAGGCCGGCGACGACCCCAGCGTCCGCGTCATCGTGCTGGCCGCGAACGGGCCGGCCTTCTGCGCGGGCCACGACCTCAAGGAAATGACGGCAGGCCGCGACGCCCCGGATGGCGGACGGGCATATTTCGCCAAGGTCATGGCGAAATGCTCCAGCGTCATGCAGGCGATCGTGAATTGCCCGAAACCCGTGATTGCCGAGGTCACGGGCGTGGCCACCGCCGCGGGCTGTCAGCTCGTCGCCAGTTGCGATCTCGCCGTCGCGGCCGACACGGCGAAGTTCAGCACGCCGGGCGTGCATATCGGGCTGTTCTGCTCCACGCCGATGGTCGCCCTGTCGCGCAACGTGGCGAACAAGCACGCGATGGAGATGCTGCTGACCGGCGACATGACCCCGGCGCACCGCGCGGCCGAAATCGGGCTGGTGAACCGGGCTGTCGCGCCCGAGGACCTGACCGAGACCGCGATGGAGATGGCGCGCAAGATCGCATCGAAATCCAGCATGACGCTCGCCACGGGGAAACGGGCCTTTTATGCGCAGCGCGAGATGGACCTCGCTGAGGCTTATGACTACGCTTCTAACGTGATGGTCGAAAACATGCTGGCCCGCGACGCCGAAGAGGGCATCGGCGCCTTCATCGAGAAACGCGCGCCGCAGTGGCAGGATTCATGAACCCATGTCGGCAAATCCCTACAACACCGATCTGGACCGCAATCCGGCCAATTTCCAGCCGCTGACCCCGCTGACCTTCCTGGAGCGCGCCGCCAGCGTCTTTCCCGATTACACGGCTATCGTTCATGGGCCTCTGCGGCTCAGCTATGCCGACTTCTACGCGCGGTCGCGCCAGCTCGCCTCGGCCCTCGCGGAGCAACACGGCATCGGGCGGGGCGATACCGTTTCCGTCCTGCTGGCGAACACCCCGGCGATGCTCGAATGCCATTACGGCGTGCCGATGTGCGGCGCTGTCCTGCATTCGATCAACACCCGGCTCGATGCGGCGACCATCGCGTTTCAGCTGGATCACGCGATGTCCAAGCTCGTGATCGTCGACCGTGAGTTCATGCTGCTGATGCAGGAGGCGCTTGCGCTCGCCTCCGTGACGCCCGCGCTGATCCAGTATGACGATCCGCAGTATTCCGGGCCGGAAAGTCCGGTTGAAGCCGCGGATTACGAGGCGTTCTTGTCCGGCGGCGACCCGGGCTTCGCCTGGCTGATGCCTGAAGACGAGTGGGACGCGATCTCGATCAACTATACGTCCGGTACGACCGGCAATCCCAAGGGGGTCGTGTGCCATCACCGGGGCGCTTATCTGTTGGCGCAGGGTAATGCCCTGACCACGTCGATGCAGAAGCACGCGGTCTACTTGTGGACCCTGCCGATGTTTCACTGCAATGGCTGGTGCTTCCCGTGGACGCTCTCCGCGATCATCGGCACGCATGTTTGCCTGCGCCAGGTGCGGGCCGAGCCGATCTGGGCGGCGCTGGCTGATGAAGGCGTGACGCATCTGTGCGGCGCGCCGGTCGTCATGTCGCTGCTGGTCTCGGCGCCTGATGCGGTGAAGCGCGACCTCGACCGGACCGTGCAGTTCTTCACCGCGGCTGCGCCGCCGGCCGAGAAATTGCTGGCGGAAATGAACGCCGCCGGGTTCGACGTGACCCACCTGTATGGCCTGACGGAGACCTACGGCCCGGCGGTGGTCAATGACTGGCACCAGGACTGGTCCAGCCTGCCGCCAGACGCGCAAGCCGCATTGAAGGCACGCCAGGGCGTTCGCTATCTGCCACTTGAGCAACTGGAGGTTCTCGACCCTGAAACCATGACGCCGGTGCCGCGTGACGGGGAAACTCTGGGCGAGGTCATGTTCCGCGGCAATGTCGTGATGAAAGGGTATTTTCGCGACCCCGAGGCGACGCAGAAGGCCTTCGCTGGCGGCTGGTTTCATTCCGGGGATCTCGGCGTGGTTCACCCCGATGGCTACATCCAGCTCAAGGACAGATCGAAGGACATTATCATATCGGGCGGGGAGAACATTTCGTCCATTGAAGTCGAAGAGGCGCTTTACAAGCATCCGGCTGTCGCGGTTGCCGCTGTCGTGGCAATGCCGGATGACAAGTGGGGCGAGAGGCCATGCGCCTTCATTGAGCTTGCTTCGGGAGAGCAGGCGGACGCTGATGATCTGTGCCAGTGGTGCCGCGATCATCTCGCGGCATACAAGGTGCCCGACAAGTTTGTTTTCGCGCCTATCCCGAGGACAGCGACTGGAAAAATCCAGAAAGTCGCGCTGAGGGAGCAGTCGCGATATATCGCGAGAGCGGACAACAACGGCTCTTGATAGGCCGTGTCACGTATGTTGCTGGCCGCAGTTGCACCGGGCTCTGGAGATGCTGAGCGGCCCGCCGGCAGACAGAGTCGCATTCGTGCTAAGCGAACTCCACCTCCGCAGATAATGTCCGTGGACTACGCGGGTTGGTCAGTGCGGGCGCCGATGCCGCGCCGTCCGCGCAGCCGAGCGTTAATCCGTTCGCCCGCGACCAGCAGCGTCGGGGTCAGGATCAGCGTCAGGATCGTCGCGAACACCAGCCCGCCGGCGATCGCGGCGGAAAGCTGCGTCCACCACTGCGTCGAGGGCGCGCCGAAAGCGATCTCCCGTCCGATCATGTCGACGTTCATCCCCATCACCAGCGGCATCAGGCCAAGAACCGTCGTCACCACCGTCAGCACCACGGGCCGCAGACGCTGGGCGCCGGTGCGCAGCGCGGCCTCCAGCGGGTCGAGCCCGGCCCGGCGGCGCAGGTCGTTGTAGGTGTCGATCAGCACGATATTGTTGTTCACGACGATGCCGGCCAGCGCGATGACGCCGATCCCCGACATGACGATGCCGAACGGCTCACCGCGGATCAGCAAGCCGAGCAGGACGCCCGCCGTGGACAGCACGATCGCGCTCATGACGAGGAGCGCCTGGAAGATGCTGTTGAACTGCGTCACGAGCAGGATCAGCATCAGACCGATAGCGGCGACGAACGCTTTCATCAGAAAGTCCATCGTTTCGGCGATGTCCTCGTCCTCGCCCTTGAAGCTCACCTCGGTCCCCTGCGGAAACGAGACGCTCTCCAGCGCGGCCTGCAGCTTCTGCACCTGCGTGTCGACGAGCAGCCCTTCGGCCACGTCGGCCTCGACCGTCATCACGCGCTCGGCGTCCACGCGGTTGATCGTGCCGGTCTTCGGCGCGGGCTCGAAGCGGACGAAATTGCTGATCGGCACCTGCCCGCTCGCCGTCGGCACCGTAAGCTGATCGAGCTGTTCCAGGCTGCGCGCGCCGAAGGGGAAGCGCACGCGGATGTCGACTTCCTCATCGGTGTCGTCCGGCTGATATTCGGCGACCTTGACGCCGTTGGTGACCATCTGCACGGCATAACCGAGCAGGGAGATGTCCGCGCCGAAGCGCGCGGCCTCGGCCCGGTCGACCTCCAGCCGCCACTCGACGCCCGGCAGCGGCCGCGAGTCGGTCACATCCACGAAGCCGCCGACCTCTTCCATCGCACCGCGCACGCGCGCCACGGCCTCCGGCAACTGCTCCGGCGCAGGCGTATTCAGCTCGATCTGGACCGGCTTGCCCTGCGTGGGTCCACCCTGCTGCTCGCGCACCTGGATGTTGACGCCAGCAATATCAGCCAAGTCCTCGCGCACCTCGCCCAGCACCTCGGCTGCCGGCGGGCGCGTGTCCCATTCCGTCAGTTCAAGCTGGATGACGCCGATCACGTCCTCGGCCATGTTGCGCTGCGCCTCGCTTCCGGCGATGGTCCGCGCATAGACGTTCTCGAAGGCCGGGTAGTCGAGCAGGCGCTCTTCCACGCGGCGCACGATGTCGTCGCGCTCGTAAACCGACAGATTGCCGCGCGCCTGGATTTGCACCTGCGCAAAGTCGGGTTCGACGCTCGGGAAGAATTCGATGCCTTTGCCGTAGGCGCCGTAAAGCGCATAGGCGCCGATCACCATACCCAGCACGGCAATGATGGTCGAGCCGGGACGCTGCGCGGCGCTGCGCAGCGCGCCGACATACCGGCCGGTAAGCCCGCCGAGCCGGTCCAGATCGCCGCCTTCGGCGGCCGCCATCGTCTGCGCATTGCCGGCGCGCCCGCCCCCGCTGCGCAGAACCTTGCCGATGACCGGAATGAACACCAGCGCCATCGCCAGCGACGCCACCAACGTCACGATAACGGTGATCGGCAGATACTGCATGAACTCGCCGACGACGCCCGGCCAGAACAGCAGCGGGAAGAACACCGCGACCGTGGTGGCGATGCCCGCGGTAATGGGCCAGAACATGCGCTTCGCCGCGGCGGAGAACGCCTGCGCGCGCGGCTCGCCCTCGTCCATCTTGCGGTCGGCCAGCTCGACGACAACGATCGCGCCATCGACGAGCATCCCGACGACCATGATGAGGCTGAACAGCACGACGATGTTGAGCGTCAGCCCCATCGCGTCCAGAACCAGGATGCCCGACAGAAAGGCGCCTGGAATGGCCAGACCGACAAGCAGCGCCGAGCGCAGGCCAAGCGCGGCGATAACCACGATCATCACCAGCACGATCGCGGTGATGACATTGTTCTCCAGGTCGCCCAGCAGGGTGCGAACCGTCTCCGACTTGTCCTGAAGATAGGCGACCTCGACGCCGGCGGGCCAAGTCTGGCGCATCTGCTCGATGACCGCGCGGGACTGCTCGATGGTCTCGATGATATTTGCGCCGACCCGCTTCTTGATCTCCAGCGCGAGCGCAGGCTGCCCGGCAACGCGCGCGAAGCCCTCCGGGTCTTTATAGGTGCGGCGCACCACGGCCACGTCGCCGACGGTGACGACGCGGTCGCCGTCCACCTTGATCGGCATCTCCCGCACTTCCTCGAAGCTCTCGACCACCCCCGGCACCTTCAGCGCGATGCGGCCCGCGCCGGTATCGAGGTTCCCGGCGGCGACGAGCTGATTGTTGTTGGAAATGCGCTGGATGACCTCCTCGTAGGCGAGGCCGTAGGTCTGCATGGTGGTGGGGTCGAGCAGGACTTCGACGACGTCCTCGCGGCTGCCGCCGATGTCCACCTCCAGCACGCCCGGCAGCGCCTCCAGCCGGTCCTTCACGTCGCGCGATAGCTGCACGAGGGTGCGCTCGGGCACGTTGCCGGACAGCACGGCCGTCAGCACCGGAAACAGCGCGACATTGACCTCCTGAACGCGCGGCTCCTCAGCGTCGGCAGGCAACTCCGACTTGGCGATGTCGACCTTTTCGCGCACGTCTTGCAACGCCTGGTCGCTGTCGAAGCCGGCTTCGAACTCCAGCGTGATGGTGGCGTAATTCTGGGTCGCCGAGGCCCGCATTTCGTCCAGCCCTTCAATGGTCTGGAGTTCCTTCTCCAGCGGGCGCACGAGCAGGCGCTCGGAATCCTCCGGCGAGATGCCGTCCTGGAAGACGGAAATATACATCGTCGGGATGGTGACGTCCGGCTCAGCCTCTTTCGGGATCGAAAAATAGGCCATCCCGCCCGTCACCATCAGCGCGAGGAAGATCAGGATGACCGTGCGGGCACGGCTGAACGCGGCATCAAGCAGTCGGGTCATGGTTGTCCTCAGCCGGCCGAGCCTGTCGCGGCGACTTCGCCGGGCTCAACGCCTTCGCTGGTTGCGGGCGCGCCGTTGTCGCTCGCGCCCTCGGGAACGGGCTTCACCGTCTCGCCGGCGCGCACGAAGCCCTGGCCGACAGTGATAATGCGCGCCGTTTCCGGCAGGCCGGCGACCCACACGCCATCGGGCGCGGCCTGGATCGGTTCGACCGGGTGGAAGACCACCTGGTTGTCGGCGTTCACGGTCTTCACGCCGAGGCGGCCCTCGCTGTCGAGGCTGAAAATGGCGGGCGAGACGAACTGCGCCTGCACCACTTCGGTCGGGATGCGCAGGGTCGCGCTCATGCCGGGGCGAAAGGCGCGGGCGGCATTTTCGACCTCGACCTCGATGCGGTAAGTGCGCGTCGACTCGGCGGCGACCGACGCGATCAGCGTGACGGTGCCCGTGGCGGTCTGGCCGGTGATGAATTCAATATCGGCCGAAGCGCCTTCCTCGATCCGGTTGACCTTCTGCTGCGGCACATGCGCGGTGATCTTCAGCGGGTCTTCATCGACCACCGTTGCGACCTCATCGCCCACCGAAAGGTAATCGCCAACCTCCACGGGCCGCGTTTCGAGCACGCCGGAGAACGGCGCAACGATGCGGACATCCGAAATTTCCTCACGGATCGCCGCAAGCCGGGCCTCTGCCGCGGCGAGCGCGGCTCTGGCTTCTTTCACGCGGTTCTGCGCCTGAAAGCCCTTTTCGCCAAGCTGCCGGGCGGCCGCGAACTCGCTCTTGCGCTGCTCAACGAGCGCCTCGGCTTCTTCCAGACGGGCTTGGCGGTCGTTCATCGACAGGATAGCAATCTCCGCGCCGGCCTCAATGCGCTTGCCCCGCTCGCCCGGCAGCTCCACCACGCGCCCGGCGGTCTCCGCGCGCACGGTTGCGACCCGCTCGACCTCCGCCTGACCTTGCAGCTCCACAAAGCGGGTAACGTCCTCCGCCGTCATGTCCCGGACCTGCACCTGCGTCAGCGGGCGCTCCGCCTTCGGCTGGCCAGTCCCGGCGACCTCGGGGGTCTGGCGTCCGCCGACGATCCCGCTGGCCATCCATGCGACAAGCGCGCCGACGATCAGGATCGTGATCCACTGGGACTTCAGAAAACGCAAAAAACTCATTCTCGCTGCTCCAGGCCGCTCGGGGCCTCGTAAATTCCGGGTCGAACTTGGGGCGGTTACACTTCACATTCTTTAACGCCGATGGTCCAGGCGCGCCGCCAACGCCTCAAACGTCTCGGCCAGCGACGCGTAGAACGCGCCGAGTTCTTCCAGACGCCGTCGCCGCTCGGTGTCCTCGGGCGACAGGCCGGCCTTCGCATCCGCGACCACATCCTGCGCCTTTTTCATACGCGCGATCGAGCCTTCCAGAAGCCGCGCGTAGGGGGCCTCCGTGAGCTGAAAATGGTCTTGCCGGCTCCCCTTGACCGTTACGCGCTCGATAACCCCGATCCGCTCCAGGAAGCGCGTGTTCGTGCTGACGCTGGCGCGGCTGACATCGAGGCGCTCGGCAATCTCGGAGAAACTCAGCGGCCCGCCGTCCACGACCATCAGACCCATGATGCGTCCGGCGATGCGCGAAAGCCCGTCGGCTTCCGCGACGACGCCCATCCGGTCGATGAAGGTGTCCAGCTTGTCCTGCGTTCGTGTCATCACGACCGGGAATTGGGGCTGTTCTGTGGTTCAGTCAAGACTGAACAGAATAAACAATTATGCATGCGACATTACGTTAAGCGAGACGCGCGCGGGAAGCCGCTTCGCGCACACTGCCAAGCGCAGGATTTCATCTTAACCCCATCCGGGGGTAAGCTGGCAGACGGTGTCGCGTGATCCAACTCTGGGGAGACACACATGACATACGATACCATCCTGCGCGCCTGCGGTTTTTCTCGCGCCGAACTGAGCGGCGGCGATTTATCCGTTACCACGCCGATCGACGGCTCGGAAATCGCCCGGCTGCGCCAGCACAGCCCGGCCGAAGCCGAAACGATGATCGCGCGCGCGCATGACGCCTTTCTCAAATGGCGCGCAGTACCGCCGCCGCGCCGGGGCGAGCTGGTGCGGCTGCTCGGCGAGGAGCTGCGCGCGGCGAAGGACGATCTCGGCGCGCTGGTGACGCTCGAATGCGGCAAGATCCTGCAGGAGGGCCTCGGCGAGGTGCAGG
>CAYYSM010000015.1:0-18559 GCA_964474225.1 uncultured Hyphomicrobiaceae bacterium | reverse complement strand
GCCTTTCGCCGAAAACTTCAAATCTGCAGCTTGACTCAGCCATTAGGCTGCCTCCCGTTCGCCGTCCTCGCTCGCCTGCACCAGATGAATGAAGGCGTCCTCAAGCGAGGGGTCGGGGCATTCGTCCGTGCGCGCCTGTGCCTTCAGCGTGTCGGGAGAATCCAGCGCGATGGTCTCGCCGCGATACATCAGCGCGATGCGGTCGCAATATTCGGCTTCATCCATGAAGTGGGTGGTGACGAGGATCGCCACGCCCTTGGCCACGAGCCCGTTGATATGCGTCCAGAATTCGCGCCGGGTGGTCGGGTCGACGCCGGAGGTCGGCTCATCGAGGAACAGCGCGTCCGGCTCATGCATCACCGCGCAGGCCAGCGCCAGCCGCTGCTTGATGCCCAGCGGCAGGTCGCGCGCGTTCATGTCCAGATAGCGCGAGAGGTTGAAGGTCTCGATCATCGAGTCGATCTTCTGGCGCCGCCGCGCGCGCGGCAGGCCGTAGACGCTGGCGAAAAAGCGCAGGTTCTGCAGCACGCTCAGATCGCCGTACAGCGAGAAGGTCTGCGCCATGTAGCCCAGCCGCCCGCGTGCCGTAGCCGCCGCCTTACGCAGGTCATAGCCGGCGACGCGGCCAACGCCTTCGGTCGGTTTCAGCAGGCCGCACAGCATCTTGAAGGTGGTGGACTTGCCCGCGCCGTTCGGCCCCAGCAGCCCGAAAATCTCGCCCGGCGGGATCGAGAAGGTGATGTCGCGCGCGGCGGTGAAGTCGCCGAATTTCTTCGTCAGGCCCTCGGCTTCGATGATCGCCGTGCCGTCGGGTTTGCTCTCGATGCGCTGCGCGAGGCCCGAGGTGCCGCCCGCCACGCCGCCGAGCACGTCAATGAAGGCGTCCTCGAAACGCGGCGCTACCGGCTCCAGCTTTGCCCCGCGGAAGGTGTCGCCCAGCATCCCTGCCAGGCCGTCGCCGCCGTTCTCCGGCGCTTCCGCCGTGACCAGCCGCAGCGCGCTGCCCTGAACGACTCCGTCGATGATGCCCGCGTTGTCGAGCGCCTCGGCGAGTGCGGCGCGGCGCACGCCTTCAATGTCGGTGGCGAGGAAGGTCCGGCCCTCGACGCGCTGCGTCAACTCATCGGGCGGGCCGGCGAACAGCAACTCGCCGTGGTTGAGCAGCAGCACGTCGTCGCACCGCTCGGCCTCGTCCAGATACGATGTCGACCAGACGATGGCGATGCCCTCATCTTTCAGGTCCTGCACCATCCGCCACAGCTCGCGCCGCGAGATCGGGTCGACGCCCACGCTCGGCTCATCGAGAAGGAGCACCCGCGGCGTGCGGATCAGCGCGCAGGCCAGCCCCAGCTTTTGCTTCATGCCGCCGGAGAGCTTGCCGGCATAGCGCGCGGTGAAGGGCGACAGGCCGGTGAAGCGCAGCAGCTCTTCGAAGCGGTCCGCGCGCTTTTCTTCGGGCAGGCCGCGCAAATCGGCGTAGAGGTTGAGGTTCTCGATGACGCTCAAGTCTTCGTAGAGGCCGAAGCGCTGGGGCATGTAGCCGATATGGCCCTGCACGGTCTGCGGGTCTTCCAGCGTGTCCGCGCCAAGCACCGCTATGCGCCCCGCGCTCGGCATCATAAGTGCGGTCATCAGGCGGATCAGCGTGGTCTTGCCCGCGCCGTCCGGCCCGACCAGCCCGGTGATAACGCCGCCGCGAACCCTGGCCGAAATGTCCCGCAGCGCGCGCGTCTCGCCGAAGCGCTTCGAGACATCTGACAGGCTGACCAGCGGCTCGGCCATCGCGCTCAGTCCTTCGCGGCTGTCCTGGTCGGGTCCTCCGCCAGCCGCACGGTCACGGGCATCCCCTGGCGCAACGCATCGTCCGGGTTCTGCACCACGACACGGAAGCGATAGACCAGATCGGCGCGCAGCTCTGGCGTCTCGACCGATTTCGGCGTGAACTCCGCGACCGGCGAGACGAAGCCCACCTGACCCTCATAGGGCTGATCGGGTTTCGTGTCGGTGAAGACTTCAACCGGCGTGCCGGGGCTGACGAGGCCAAGCTGCGGCTCGGGCACATAGGCCCGCACCCAGACGGGCTCGCTCAGCGATAGCGTGTAGACAGGCGTGCCTGCCGAGACAATGGTTCCCGGTTCGACCGCGCGCGTCAGGATCACGCCATCCTCTGAGGCATAAAGCGAAGCGTCCTCCAGCGCGGTCTGGGCGGCTTCCTTCTGGGCCCGCGCAGCCTCCAGCGCGGCCTCGGCGGCGGCAACGTCTTCCTTGCGCGGGCCTTCGATTGCCAGGTTCAGCGCTTCCTCCGCCGCGCGGAGCTGGGCCTTGGCCCGCTCCAACTGCTCCACCGCGTTGTCGAAGGCCTGCTCGGACGCGAAGTCCTTGCGGACCAAGGTTTCCAGCCGGCCATATCTGGCGCGTGCGTTTTCCAGCGCGGCCTTGCGCGCCGCCACGTCGGCGCGGGCGCGCTCGATCTCCTGCGGGCGGGTGCCGGCTTCGAGCTTGGCGAGTTTGGCTTTCGCCTCGGCAACTTGCGCCTCGCGCAGCGCCAGCTCCTCCTCGAACGGCTTTGTGTCGAGCTGCGCGAGCAGGTCGCCGGATTCGACCCGGTCGCCCTCATTGAACAGCATGCGATCGACCCGCCCGCCCACGCGGAAGCCGAGCGTCACCTCGCGGATGTCGACATTGCCGTAAAAGACGGCTTGCGGCCGGTTATCGGCGAGGTAGCGCTCGTAAACGAGCCACCCGCCGAGGCCGATAGCCACCGCCGCGATAAAAATTGCCAAACGCTTGCTCATATGCGAACGCCTTGCATGACTGACTGGTCAGTCATATCCTTGACGGCAGCTTTGCTCACTGTCAAGCGCCTCCTGCGCGAAGCGGGCGCTCCACGGCACCGAAAGCGAAACGATCATGGCAACGGACATTAAAGAAACCAAAAGCCGGCGAATCCGTTCCATTCTGGCCGCGGCGCTGGACGAGTTCGTCGACAAGGGCTTCGCCGCCGCCCGTCTCGACGCGATCGCGGAGCGCGCGGGCGTGGCCAAGGGCACCATCTACCTCTACTTCGATACCAAGGAGACGCTGTTCGAGGAGGCGGTTCGCGCGGTGATCGGGCCGATCATCGCGCGGTTTGAATCGCTGGCCGCAGCGCCGGAAGACACTGCTGAAGGAACCCTGCGCCAGATGATCCGCACGCTTTACGGGGAAGTCGTGACCGACCCGCAGAAGCGCAGCCTGCTAAGGCTCATCATCTCGCAGGGGCCGCGCTTCCAGCGGCTTCTGCGCTTCTACCACGACGAGTTGATCGCGCGGAGCATGGGCGCGCTGAAACGCGTGCTGGCCTACGGCGTCGAGCGCGGCGAGTTCGCCCGTTCACCGGCGGTGGATCATCCGCAGATCGTGTTTGGTCCCGCGCTGATGGCCGCGATCTGGACGATCCTGTTCGAAGAAATCGATCCGATTGACCTGGACGCCTATTGCGAGGCGCATCTGGATTTCGTGCTGCGCGGCCTGAGACCGCTCGAGATTTGAATACTCCGACGCCGCAATAGTCTTAACGCTCTGCCGACCGCGGCCATTTGGGAAAACAGTCTGGAGATTTCATCGCCCAAAAACCGCGATCTTGTCTTTATCAAGAGAGCGGTCGGGAAAAACGGTTTCTTGAGATATTTCCGAGCAAGATCGTGGGCGCGAATTTGCGCGGCGTGGATTTCATTCACGCTTCCGCCCCCG
The DNA here is from genome assembly GCA_964474225.1 of uncultured Hyphomicrobiaceae bacterium. Lineage (GTDB taxonomy): Bacteria > Pseudomonadota > Alphaproteobacteria > Rhizobiales > Rhodomicrobiaceae > Dichotomicrobium. The sequence continues at coordinate 14,827 of CAYYSM010000015.1, read as the reverse complement.
AGGGGCAAACCCGTCATCCGACACGGGAGCGCCCGTTGCTGAAAAGAATAGCTGGGGTCAAAGCTGCCCTGCTTCCGGTTGGGCCCTGAGCGGACAGCGTCGCAAACACCCGCGCATCGTGCTCGAAGGAAGACGCGCCATGCGGCCCATGCCCAGAGAAACCACTTCGACTAAGCAGCGATCACCAAGGCGCTCCAGCTTCCTGGGGCGTCTCCCGACCATGACGGCAACGAGCGTGCTGCTGGCCGCGATTTTTTTCGCCGTCTCACTCACGCCATCGCTGATGCCGCGCGACGCCCTCATGCAGGGTGTCCTTGGCGGCGTTTCGGCGGCGGTCGGCTATCTGATCGCGACCGCACTGATCGCGCTCGCCCGCTACCTGCAACTCCCGCGACTGCCGGATCAATGGCGAACTATCTACAACTGGGCCGCCGTTGGTCTGGCTGCGGCCATTGCGATCTATGGCCTGTTCAAAGCGAACGAGTGGCAGAACATCACGCGCGCGGCAGTCGGGCTTGCCCCGGTCGATGAGACGCACCGGTTCCAGATCGCGCTGATCGCTCTTGGCGTTTTTCTCATCCTCTGGGTGCTGGGGCATATGTTCGCCTATGCCACGCGGAAGCTCAGCGCCTTCGCCAGGACGGTGCTCCCCGAACGCATCGCCTTCGTGGCCGGGGCGGGGGTGGCGCTGTTCCTCTTCTGGTCGGTGATCGACGGCGCGCTTGTCCGCACGGCATTTCGCGCGGCAGATGCCTCATTCGCGGCCGCTGAGCTATTGGTCGAACCCGACATTCAGCAGCCGCAAGATCCGCGCAAGACCGGCAGCCCGGGCTCCCTCGTCAGCTGGCAGGAGCTGGGGCGCAGGGGACGCGACTTCATCGCCCGCGGCCCGACGCGCGCGGAAATTGCCGCGTTCTGGCCGGGCCGCGCGATGGAGCCTGTACGGGTCTATGTCGGCCGCCACGCCGCCGGGTCGGCGGAGGCGCGGGCCCATCTTGCCCTGGAAGAGCTGATCCGGGTCGGCGGGTTTGATCGCTCGGCGCTCGTGGTGGCGATCCCGACCGGCACGGGCTGGCTCGATCCCGGCGGCCATGACACGCTCGAATTCATCCTCGGCGGGGACGTTGCCACCGTCGCGGTGCAGTACTCCTACCTGACCAGCGGCCTCGCTTTGCTGGCGCATCCCGATTACGGCATCGATCAGGCCAGGACGCTGTTCAATGCCGTTTATGAGCACTGGCTGAGCTTGCCCGAGGGCGAGCGCCCGAAGCTCTATGTCCACGGCCTGAGCCAGGGCGCCTTCAACTCCCAGAAAACACTACCCCTTCTGGACATGCTCGGCGAGCCGATCGACGGCGGCTTGTGGGCCGGGTCGCCGTTCTTCAGCCCCGTCTGGAACCAGGTGCGCACAGGCCGCAACCCCGACAGCCCCGACTGGCGGCCGCGATATGGCAACGGATCGCTGTTTCGCGTGGCGAACCAGAACGGTGCAGGACTGGAACAGGCTTCGGCGCCATGGGGGCCGATGCGGTTCGTGTTTCTGAACTATGGCAGCGACCCCATCGTCGCCTTTACCTACGATTCGGCTTTTCGGCGGCCGGCCTGGATGGAATATCCCAGAGCGCCGGATGTGTCTGACGAGCTGACATGGTTCCCGATTGTCACCATGCTGCAGGTGGCGCTGGACACTTCCATCGCGCTCGATGTACCCGGCTACGGCCACGACTACATCGCGCGCGACTACATCGACGCCTGGGCTGCCGTGCTCGATCCGCCGAACTGGAGCGATGAACGCGCGGCGGAACTCAAGGCGATTTTCGAGGCGCGCGGGCCGGTCCGTTAAAGCGTGGCGCTTCGCCCATCATTGATCGGCCAGCAGCGCGTCAACGCGGCGCTTGATCAGGTCCTTGGCTGGCTCCGCCGCGGCGAGAATCTCGTCGATCTCATAGAAATCCATGCTGTTGAACGCCGAGATGTCCGGCCGCACCAGAATATCAGGTTGGACGTGGCGGAGCTTGGCATCCACCAGGGACCGGTGAACGATGTGCCATGCGCCGATCCAGGCATCGAGCGGCCCCGGCACCGCGCGATCCGGCGAGGCCTGCTTGCCCGTCACATCGACGGCCACAGTGAACTGTGCGCTGCCGATGAGGATGTCGAAGGGCGTCGGATTGACGAAACCGCCATCGATCAGCACCCGGCCGCCAAGCTCGACAGGCTTGAGAAGCACGGGCAGCGCAGACGAGGCGGAGATCGCAGGCAGGAGCGGACCACGATCCAGGATGACCTGCTCCTGATCGTGAAAATCGGTCGCGATCGCTTTGAACGGAATGGACAGGTCCTCGAAACGTGCCGGCAAGGTGTCGGGCAGGGCCGCGCCGAACAGGGCCTCGGGCTCCAGCACGGCTGCTTCCGTGAAGGCGAGCAGCTGGAACCATGACGTCGCGGGGCCACCAAAGATGCGGCGCAGAACCTCGATACGCGATTTGAACAGGTCGGTGGCATAGAGCCGGATTTCGCGGCCTCTCATCCCGCTCGCGTAGCAAGCGCCGATCAGCGCGCCCATGGACGTGCCGGCGAGGACGCGCGGGCGGACGCCCAGTTCGTCAAAGGCTTCGAGGACCGGAATGTGGGCAAGGCCCTTGGCCGCGCCGCCGCCCAACGCGAGCGCAATCGACCCGTCATTTGGCATGGCTTCGAACCGGGCCTCTCTCCAGTGTTCGTCGCCTCCAAGCTGGAATGCCGCCAGCGCGCCGGACCGCGGCGCGCCAGCCGCACCGGCGAATGCTGCTGCGGCGACTGATGACAACAACATTTGTCTTCGAGACATCATGGGCCGGCATCCACCTTCCACGAGGTATTGACGGTCGCGGCTGAAGCGCCAGCACCGTGCCTACAACCTAAGCTGGTCGGGGCAAAGTTTCGCTTAATGTGCTCAGACAGGTCATCCGATAACGAGCCAGTTCGGTGCACTCTTGTGATTGGTTTTTCGCATCAAATACAGGCCGCCAACCGTCGGGCGGACTTAATCTGATGAGACGCTAATCCCTGCCTGCACGGCGCGCGCGCCCGATGATATGAAGCTCACTGAGCGGGCTGGGTATCGGCAGGCAACAGGGACCAGAGCAGTCAGCAGGACAAACGAAAGCCAAGTCCCGGAATTCGTTTCCCAGGCTCCGCGGGCCCACCTATACTCTGCCCGATCAACTGTTCAGGAGCTGAAAGATGGCCGAGACATCCCCCCTTGCCTATCTGGACCGGGCGCTTCAAACGGTGACCGATCTGGGCATCGAGACACCGCCAGAGAAAGATGAGCCGATCACCGGCCTGCTGGACCAGATCGAAATCCTGGATCGGGACAAGGTCGCGGTGATCGGGCGAACACTTGCCGAAGCCTCAACATTCAATGAGATCGTGCGCAGCGAAGTCGCCGCGATGGATATCGGCGAGCGCTACAAGGATATCGTGAATGCGTTCAATTCCGTGCGGGATGACTCAAAGGCTTTGGTGGACCAGCTTGAGGACGGCCGCATAAGCCCCTGGGAGCGCGTGACCAATGTCTGGATGAAGGTCTCGCGCGGCGACGTCGCGGACCGTTTTGACGACATAAAGGACACCTACCTTGAGGTGGCGCGCCAGACGAAGGACCAGGTCGTGCGCGAGCAGCGCATTCTCGATGCCTATCGCGATTATCGCGGGGCCTACAAGCATGCGCAAATCGCGGCGATGGAGCTTCTGGAAATCGCGGAAAAGAAGCTCGATGAAAAGAAGGCCGATCTGGAAAAGGCGTCAGAAGCCGTCGCAAATTATCAGGGCGACTCGCCCGCCGAGCGCGCGCGGCTTGAGATGGCGCGCGATGCCAAGTTGCGGACCATGCAAAACGAGGACAAGCGCTACCAGATCGCCAAGGATCTCGCCGACAACCTGACGATCGGATACAACACCTCCGAAGTCATCATGTCCCGGCTGATGCAGACCACCAATGCGAAGGAGCGGGTCTACGCGCAATCGGTCTCGTTCTTCTCGACAAACGAGGCAGTGTTAACGGCGCTTAAGGCATCCTTCACCGGCATGTTCGGCCTGCACGAGTCGACGCAGACGCTGGAAGCGATGAAGGAAGGCGTTTCGGAGAGCCTGGAAACGCTGGGCGAGGTGGGTGATCGCATCACTGAGGAAGCGATCCGCGCCGGTTATGGCCCGACGGTCCGTGCGGATGCGGTCAAGAAGCTCGTCGACTCCGTTACCAACTTCCAGGAGAAGTCACTCGAGATCATTGACGAGATGCGGGTGCTCGCTACGCGCAACTCGGAGGAGATCCGCGAAGCGGTTGAGGATGGCAAGCGCCGCGTGGCCCGCATTGCCTCGGAGATCAAGGAGCTGCCGCCGATGCCGGAGGCTGCGGCGGAGCCTGCTTAAGGCCAGATGACCACCGCCGCGCCGACCGTCCGACCGCCGCTTGACGACGTGATGTTCTCCATGGACGTGGTGGACACGCTGCGCCAGGACGCGCGCATCGTCGAACGGGAGCTGAACGAGGACTCCAAGCGCGAACAGCTCAAGGATCGCTTGCGCGAGATCTATCGCGGGCAGGGCATCGACGTTCCGGATCATATTCTCGAAGAAGGCGTCCGAGCGCTTGAAGAGCGACGTTTCGTCTATGACCCGCCACAGCCCGGTATCGAAGTCACCCTGGCGCGGCTTTATGTATCGCGCTGGCAGTGGGGCAGATGGGTCGGCGGCGGGCTGGCCGCGATCGTGCTGCTGTGGGCCGGCTGGGTCGCGTTCTACGAATGGCCGCGCGAGCGGGCAGCCGAGCAGGCCCGCATCGAACTGGCCGAAACCCTGCCCCAACAGCTCAATACCCTCTATGCGACGATTGACGCGGAAACAGACGCGGCAAACGCGCTTGAACGTGCGGCGCAACTGCGCGACGCGGGCCTGGCCGCGGCTCAAGCCGGCCAGCGCGACGCGGCGAATAAGGCCGAGGCCGAACTGAGCGCGCTGCTCGGGGAGTTGCGGCTGGCGTACGAAGTCACGATCGTTTCGCGCCCTGGCGAACTGAGCGGGCTGTGGCGAATCCCGCGCGTCAATCCCGACACCCGCAATTACTATCTCGTCGTCGAAGCCCTGGACGAAAACGGTCAGCCGATAGAGCGCGTCATCACCAACGAAGAGACTGGGGAGCGCGAGGCGGTCAAGAAGTGGGCCGTGCGCGTCTCCGAACAGACCTTTGAAAACGTCCAGGCCGACAAGCAGGATGACGGGATCATCCAGAACGACGTGATCGGCGTGAAACGGCGCGGCGCGCTTGAGACCGATTGGCGCGTCGACACCCGCGGCGGAGCGCTCACGCAATGGTAAGCGCAATGATGACCGGCCGGGAAACGCTGGGCTCGATCGAGCGCGCCATCCGCGAGGTCAGCGACCGGGTGGACCGGCTCAATGCCGAGGTCGAGGCCATCAATCGGCAAAAGGCCGGATTGATGCGGGAGCGGTTGGCGGCATTCGAGGCGCTGGCGCGACACCGTACGGAGACGGCCCTCGCCGACGAGATCATCGATAGCACTGATCAGCTCTCGGTGCATGTGCGCACGATCCTGGAGGCGCGGCAGAAGACGCTAAAGGCGCTCAAAAACCGCTCGGCCCGCGCGCAGAAGGCTCGCGCGGCGCTGCTGGAGGCGCAAACGGCGCTCGACGACCGGATCGAAACGCTGGAACAGCAACTCGATACCATTGGCGAGCAGGCCCGGCAGGCGCTCGGCAGCGAACCGGACTACGCGGCGCGCGCCGAACGGCACGAAGAGCTGCGCGGCATGGTGGCCAAAGCCGCCGAGAAGGCGCGCCGATCCCGCGCCGAGGAAAACGAGAAGGGCGCTCCGTACCGCGATGACCCGCTATTCATGTATCTCTGGCGGCGGAGCTATGGCACTGCAGATTATGACAAATCCAGGCTGATCCGCATGCTGGACGACTGGGTCGCGCGGCTGATCCGGTATGACGACGCGCGGCGGAATTTTTCGGTGCTCACGCAAATTCCCGACCGGCTGGAGCAGCATGTCGCGCGATTGCGCGAACTGCTGGACGCAGAGCGCGCGGCGCTTGACGCGATGGAGGCGGACAAGATCGAAGCGCTCGCCGGCGCTGATCTGTTGCAGGACCTGCGCGCCGCACACAGCCGCCGTGACGAGCAGACCGCCGAACTGCAGCGCATCAACGGCGAGCTCTCGGAAACAGGCGAGCAGATCAAGACCTATGCCGAAGGCCGCGACCCGTCTTTCCGCGAGGCGATCGAGACATCGACCGAGTTTCTGCAGCGCCAGAACCTGCCGACGCTACTGCGCGAGGCCCGCGCGACGCCGAATGCCGGGGATGATGAACTCGTCGGCGCGATCCGTCATCTGCAAGACAAGCTGGGTGAGCTGGAAGACCGGGCCAGGGAAAAGCGTGAGGAACTGGACGCTGCCTTTTCCCGGAAGCAAGAGCTGTTGCGCCTCGCCGCCGAGTTTCGCCGCGCGCGTTACGACGCCCCTGGCTCGGTATTTGAGCCCAGCGCGGGCGGCGAGAAGCTGGCCGAGATGCTGTTGCATGGCGCGCTCACCGCGGCAGAGTATTGGGCGCGGGCGCAGCGCAACCACCGTTGGCGCGGGCGGCCCGCCGATGGCTATCGCCGCAGCAGCGGATGGCCAATGGGCCGGCCACCCAGCCGCCGCGCGCCCCCCTCCGGCCCGGATTTCCGCACCGGCGGCGGCTTCTGATGAAGAACTGGCGCTGGCTGAAACCGCCGCCAACACCCGCTCGACGCCGCTCTGGCGTATAACAAACCGAACGGTTCGGTTTAATTAAGGGGGGTCAAAAGGCTGTGCTTATGAAGCGATCACTTCGGCGGAAAACGTGGGCAGCGCGATGATCACCCGCGCGCCGCCTTCTGGCGCGTCGGTGAGCACAAGCCGACCGTGATGCGTGTCCACGACCTTTTTCGCGATCGTCAGGCCAAGCCCCGCGCCCCCGGTCGCCCGGTTGCGCGAGGGGTCGAGTCGCACGAAGGGCTCCAGCACCGCCTCGCGCTGCTCCGCCGGGATGCCTGGCCCGCGGTCATCCACCACGACCAGTAGCCAACGCCCGCGCGCGCTCAGCTCGACATGGGCCGCTCCGCCATACTTGATCGCGTTGTCGAGCACATTGGCGACCAGGCGGCGCAAACCCCGCGAATGACCGAGCACCAGTGGTTGCGTGCCATCCAGTGTGGTCTCTAGCGTCACCTTCGCGCCCGCGCTCTGGCGATCCTCGACCTCGTAAATGACCACCTCCGCGAGATCGACAAGCTCCTCCTGATGGTTGCTGGCACCCTCCGATATCGCCAGCATCGCGTCGTCCAGAAGCCCGATCATGTCGTCGATGTCGCGCACGGCTTTGGCGCGCTCGGCCTCCTGCGGGATCGCTTCGGCGCGCAGGCGCAGGCGCGTGGCATAGGTGCGCAGATCATGCGAGATGCCGCCGACGATTGCCATGCGCGCGGCGATGAGGCTGGCGATGCGGCCCTGCAGCCGGTTGAACGCCGCGATGACCCGGCGGATTTCAGAGGCGCTGCCCGGCGCGTCAGGCAGCGGCTTCGCCTTGCCCGACAGGTCGATGTTGTCCGCCGCGCGCGCCAGCATCCGCAGCGGCCGCGCCTCGCGCCGGATCAGCAGGATCGTCAGGATCGCGATGCCGAAGCCGAACACACTGGCCCAGAAGCCGGGCGGCTGGCCAAACAGGCTGACCGTCAGGATGCCCTGGCTCTCGACGACCAGCGTCTCACCGGTCTTCATGTCGACATGGATTGCGGAAGAGGCTGGCAGGATGAATGCCATCACCCTCGGAAACAGCCAGCTGGGGCCGACCGGCTCGATGAGCACCGTTACCTGCCGCGAGCCAAGCGCGACCAGGTAGCGGCGCAGAATACGCTCGGCTGCTGCGGATTGCTGCCATGTCGCGAGATGCGACGGAGTCGTCCCGTCCGTCACCCGCACGCTAAAGCGCGGCGTGTTGGCCGCGCGCAGAATCAATTCGCGGCTCTCCGGGGGCGCGTTCTCAAGCAGTTCCACCATCGCAGCAATCTGGTCGGGCAGCGGCAGGCGCGTGCTTTCACCCGTTGCCTGTCTGCGATCGGCATAGAACATCGCCACGACGAACACCTGCAGCACGATCAGGCTGAGGATGAAGATCAGCGCAAGGCGCGTGACGAATCCGAAGCGCAGCATTCAGGACAGCTTCTTGACGGCCGGCACGAACAAATAGCCGTTGTTGCGCACCGTGGTGATGAAGTCAGCCTCCGGCGTATGGGCGTGCAGCTTCTTGCGCAGCCGCGAGACAGACATGTCGATGGTCCGGTCGAACGGGTCGGCCTCGCGCCCCCGCGTCCAGTCGAGAAGGTGATCGCGCGAGAGCACGCGGCGCGGGCGCTGCACGAAGCAGGCGAGCAGATCGAATTCCGCGCTTGTCAGGCTGATATGTTCGCCGTCGCTGGTGTGCAGCATCCGCGCGTCGACATCCATGACGAAGCGGTCAAAGCCGTAGCGGCGATTCTCGCTGGCCACCGTCGCGCCGCCCTGCGTCCGCCGCAGGATCGCACGCACGCGCGCCAGCAGCTCGCGCGGGTTGAACGGTTTGGCAAGATAGTCGTCCGCGCCCATTTCCAGGCCGACGACGCGGTCGATGTCATCGTTCTTGGCCGTGAGCATGAGGATCGGGACGTTGCTGCTTGCGCGCAGCCGCCGGCAGATCGACAAGCCGTCCTCGCCCGGCAGCATCAGATCGAGGATGATGAGATCCGGCGCCGCGGCGGTCATCGCCTCGGTCATCTCGTCCGCGTTTTCCGCCGCGCGCACATCGAAGCCCTCCCGGCTCAGCAGGTCCTGAACCAGCCGGCTGATCTCGACATCGTCCTCGATAATGAGCACGCAGGCGCCGTTTATCTCGCTCATGCCACCGAGAATAGCCGCGCCCCGCGACCGCGCAAGCGCGCTTGCGCATTGTTACAATCGGTTACCGAAGCGCGAACAATCGCTCCAAACCGTTTCTCGCGCGGCAAACCCGTGAGACGTCGCGGCGGCAGTCTTCTCATCGTCAACGGGTTAACGGACACCAACCAGAGGAGACTGACGATGAAACAGATCATGGCTCTGACTGCGAGCGCATTCCTCGCCACCACCGCTTTCGCCGCCGACGCGGACGCCTGGGAGCGCAACAGCACGATCACCGGCCCGGCCGGCAACTCCGCGCATGTCGAGGCCTACGGGAGCCGCGGCGGCGGCAGTTGGTCCCGCAATCGCACAATCACGGGCCCGAACGGAAACTCCGCCACGCTCGGCGCGACCGGCTCCTGCTACGGCGGTGAGTGCCAGATCGAGCGTCATCGCACCGGCCCGGCGGGCAACACGGTCACAAGGCGCAGCACGATCCGCCGCTACTGATCCCTTAGTGCCCTGAGATCGCTCTCCCCTCAACCTTGGAGCGATAGGTGGCGCCGCTCCTCTCTCCCCGTTCGGCGGCGCCACCGCCCATTTCCGGAGACGTTCGATGTTTGATGGACTGACAGGCATCGTGCCGGGCGAATATCGCGGCCTGTTCCTGGCGACGGCGCTGGCGTTCATGGCGCTGGAATTCATCGTCGCGCGCCGGCTGCGCCGCGAGGTTCACGACGCGGCCGAGACCGCGTCCTCGCTGGCGATCGCCTTCGGCAATGCGCTGATCCGCGGGGCGCTGGCCGGCGTGATCGCGATCCCGTTCATATTTGTTTACGAGCACCGCCTGTTCGACATACCGCTGGATAGTGTCTGGGCGCTGCTGGGCCTCTTCCTCGGGCTGGAATTTCTTTATTACTGGATGCACCGCGCCGCGCACACAGTGCGCTGGCTCTGGGCCACGCATTCGGTCCATCACTCCCCGACGAAGCTCAATTTCACCGCTGGCATCCGGCTTGGCTGGACCGGCCTGATTTCGGGCAACTTTCTGTTCTTCCTGCCGCTGGTGTGGCTCGGCTTTCACCCGCTCGCTGTGATCGCCATGCTGGCGCTCAACCTGTTCTACCAGTTCTTCCTGCATACCGAACTCGCGCCGCGCCTCGGGCCGCTGGAATGGGTGTTCAACACGCCGCGCCACCACAGCGTGCACCACGCCTCGAACGGATCGTGCCTCGACAAGAATTTCGGCGGCTTTCTCATCATCTTCGACCGGCTATTCGGCACATTCGCCGCGCCGCCCAAAGACGAGCCGCTGCGCTACGGTCTGACCGAGCCGCTCAAATCGCAAAACCCGCTCTATGTCGTCTTCCGCGAATGGCTCCAGATGGCCCGCGATCTGCGCCGGGCGCGCAGCGCGCGGGACGTATGGCGCACGCTTTTCGGCGCGCCTGGGGCCGTCACGCACAACAAAAATGGAGAGAAACTGTGAAAACAACGACCGCCTTTGCTTTCGCGGCGCTCATTGCCGGGACCGGGCAGGCCCACGCCCAGACGATGGACCGCTCCAGCATGATGAGCGCCTGCCGCGGCGACTACGTCGCGCACTGCACCTTCGTGATGCCCGGCGGCGGCCGGATCATGGCGTGTCTCAGCGAGGTGATCGACCAGATCTCGCCGGACTGCGCAGCAATCGTTGCGACCGCGTCGAGCTGCGCGCCGGACGTCAAGGAATTCTGCGGCGAGGTGGAGCCGGGCGGCGGGCGAATGCAGACCTGCCTGCGCGCTCACCAAGACGAATTGAGCGCCCCCTGCGCCGAGACGCTCGCGACCGCCGCCAGCCAGTGATGCCGAGGACCACCGAAGGAGAGACTGATGATCAAGTGGAGACTGTTCTTCGCCGCCGCCCTGTTGGGGCTTCTGCCCGCCAGCGCATCGGCACAGCCGCCGGCCGCCTATGCCCTTCAAGAAGCCCGCGCCGCCTGCGCTGCCGATGCGGCACGGGTTTGTCCGCATGTCGCGCCGGGGCGCGGGCGCATCTTCCGCTGTTTGCGCGCGCGGCAGCACGCGCTCAACGACGTGTGCTACCGGGCCATTCAGGTCGCCTGGACGATCCGCGTGTGCCGCGTGGACGCCTACCGCCTGTGCTCGCATGTGACGCCGGGCGAGGGGCGTATCATTCGCTGCCTGGAGCGCAACGAGCCGAAGCTCAACCCGAGCTGCCGCGCCGAGTTCGCAAAGACCGTGGCGCCCTATTAAGTGCGTTCGTCAGTCGAGAAATTCGCCTCGCCGGGGCGGCTTCGGCCGCCCTGCACGACCAGCCTCAGCCGACCAACGCCTGGAGATCAAGCCGGCGCGTGTACATCGCGAGGTTGCCCTGAGCGTCGCGCGGCCATTCGGCCGCCGGCCGGTCGCGATACAGCTCCAGGCCATTGCCGTCTGGATCACGCAGATAGACCGCCTCGCTGACGGCTGCCAAGACGCGTAATGCCTCTGAAGGCGCATCAACGAGGGCAAGTCCGCATTTGACGGGTAAACGGACGCCGCTTTCTGAGCGTTCGCGCCCCGATTTGCGATCTCTCGCCTTTAGTGGCATAAATGAACGAGTGTTCATTCAGGCGTCAGGGCAATCACGTGGCCGATGCGAGGCGACAGGACACCAAGGGGTTGATCCGCCGGGCGGCGCTCAGACAGTTCGCGCGCCGTGGATACAGTGCGGTCTCGATGCGGGAGATCGCCGCGGAGATTGGCCTGCGCCAGGGCGGCATCTACAATCATTTCGCGAGCAAGCAGGAGTTGCTCGTCGATCTGATGCGCACGCACATGGAGACGCTGCTGACGGCGCTGGATGACGCGTTGGATGGCGTTGAGGGGGTCACGGCACGCCTCGAAGCCTTCGTGCGGTCCCACGTGCGCTATCACATAGACCACCCGGACAACACTTTCATCGCCTTCATGGAGCTTCGCAGCCTGGAGCCCGAAGGCTATTCGATCATCACGCGCCTGCGCGACCAGTATGAGGAGACCTTGCGCGCGATTCTGGCGGAGGGTTACGCGGCGGGCGCCTTCCACATCGCCGATGTGCCCGTGCACACACGCGCGCTCCTTTCGATGATGACCGGCGTGACCGTCTGGTACCGCGACGGCGGTCGGCTCGGGCGCGACGCCGTGGTCGACGCCTATACGCAAGCGGCGCTGCAAAGCGTCGGCCTGCCGCCCACACAGGGAGGAAACACGTGATGTTCATGCACTCGATGACCTTTGACCTTGGCGACGAGGTCAACGCGCTGCGCGACACAATCCATGCCTGGGCGCAGGAGCGTGTGAAGCCGATGGCCCACGAGATCGACCAGACCAACGACTTCCCGAGCGCGCTATGGCGCGAGATGGGCGAACTTGGTCTGCTCGGCATTACTGTGCCGGAAGCCTACGGCGGTGCCGATATGGGCTATCTTGCGCATGTCGTGGCGGTCGAGGAGATCGCCCGCGCCTCGGCATCCGTCAGCCTCAGCTATGGCGCGCACTCGAACCTGTGCGTCAACCAGATCAAGCTCAACGGCACCGATGCGCAGCGCGCGCAATATCTCCCGAAGCTGGTTTCCGGCGAGCATGTCGGCGCGCTCGCCATGAGCGAGGCCGGCGCGGGCTCCGATGTCGTTTCCATGAAGCTGCGCGCGGAAAAGCGCAACGACCGCTATGTTCTGAACGGCACGAAGTACTGGATCACCAACGGCCCGGATGCCGATGTGCTGGTCGTCTACGCCAAGACCGACCCGGATGCCGGCTCGAAAGGGATCACCGCCTTCCTGGTCGAGAAGGACATGGCCGGCTTCTCGGCCGGACCGCACTTCGACAAGCTGGGCATGCGCGGCTCGAACACCTGCGAACTGGTCTTCGAGAACGTGGAAGTGCCGTTCGAGAACGTCCTTGGCGAAGAGGGCCGGGGCGCGCGCGTGCTGATGTCCGGGCTGGATTATGAGCGCGTGGTGCTCTCGGGCATTGGTCTGGGGATCATGGCCGCCTGCCTCGACGAGATCATGCCCTACGTGGCCGAGCGCGAACAGTTCGGCCAGCCGATCGGCTCATTCCAGCTCATGCAGGGCAAGATCGCGGACATGTACGTCAAGATGAATTCGGCCCGCGGCTATGTCTACGAGGTCGCGCGCGCCTGCGACCGCGGCGAGGTCACGCGCCAGGACGCGGCGGGCTGTGTGCTATATGCCTCGGAGGAAGCGATGGTCGTGGCCCACCAGGCCGTGCAGGCGATGGGCGGCGCGGGGTTCATGAACGAGACGCCGGTCAGCCGGCTGTTCCGCGACGCCAAGCTCATGGAGATCGGCGCGGGCACCTCGGAAATCCGGCGGATGCTGATCGGCCGCGAGCTCATGGGCGCAATGGGATAAGGCTGGGCGGCCGGTATGCTGACCAAGGCGCCATACAAGCGGCTGCGCGCGGACTTCCGCTGGAATTTGCCGGACCGGCTCAACATGGCGGCGCAGGTCTGCGACGAGTGGGCGGAGAACGCCCCTGACCGGCTGGCGATCCTCGATCTCAGCGCCGGGCGCGAGGACATCACCTATGGCCGGCTGCGGCAGATGGCGGACGGGCTGGCGCTGGCGCTGACGGCGCGCGGCATCGGTCGCGGCGACCGGGTCGGCGTGCTGCGCGCGCAAGGGGCATGGTGCGCGGCGGCGCATATCGCGGTCTGGAAGCTCGGCGCGATCTCGATCCCCCTGTTCAAACTGTTCAAACAGGATGCGCTGACAACGCGGCTGCGCGATGCCGGCGCCCGGATTGTCGTCACGGACGCGGACGGGGCGGCGATGGTCGCGACGCTCGACGATGTCGCGGCGCTGGTGCCCGAGGCACAGGCCCTGCCCGAAGGCGCTTTCGTAACCGCGGAGACCGGCCCGGAAGACCCTGCCGTTCTGATCTACACCTCCGGCACCACCGGCGCGCCGAAGGGTGCGCTTCATGGCCATCGGGTGCTCACCGGGCATCTGCCGGGCGTGGAGATGAGCCACGATTTTCTCGGCGCGCCGGGCGACTGTCTCTGGACGCCCGCGGACTGGGCCTGGATCGGCGGGCTGTTCGATGTGCTGATGCCGGGTTTGGCGCTGGGCGTGCCGGTGGTGGCCGCGCGGCTGGACAAGTTCACCCCTGAAGAATGCGTCAGGATCGTGCGCGAGGGTGCTGCGCGTAACGTGTTCTTCCCGCCGACCGCTTTGCGGATGCTGAAGGCCGCCGACATCCGGCTGGAGGGCCTCAGAAGCGTGGCGAGCGGCGGCGAGCCGCTGGGCGCGGAGATGCTCGACTGGGGGCGCGAGGCGTTCGGGCTGACCATCAACGAGTTCTACGGACAGACCGAGTGCAACATGGTCGTGAGTTCCTGCGCGGCGCTGTTTCCGCCGCGCGCGGGCTGTATCGGCAAGCCGGTGCCGGGGCACGAGATTGCGGTCATTGACGCCGACGGCGCGCCGACCGAGGGCGAAGGCGATATCGCCATCCGGCGCGGTTCGGCCGCGATGATGCTGGAATACTGGAACCGGCCCGAGGCGACGGCCGAAAAGTTCCGCGGCGACTGGATGCTGACCGGCGATCGCGGCTTGTGGGAGGATGGCTATCTGCGCTTCATGGGGCGCGAGGACGACGTCATCACCTCGGCAGGATACCGGATCGGCCCAGCAGAGATCGAGGACTGCCTGCTGACCCACCCTGCCGTGGCGACCGTTGGCGTGGTCGGCAAGCCCGACAGCCTGCGCACGGAAATCGTCAAGGCGTATGTCGTGCTCAAGCCGGCGTTCGCGGCGACCGACGACCTGGCCGAAGAACTCAAGGCCCACGTCAAGACCCGGCTCGCAAGCTATTCCTATCCACGGGAAATCGAA
>CAYYSM010000014.1:0-18856 GCA_964474225.1 uncultured Hyphomicrobiaceae bacterium | reverse complement strand
GTGGGCGTGGCGATCATCGCCTTCATCGCCTGGTCGATCTTCGGCCCGCCGCCCGCCATGGCCTACGCCCTGGTCGCGGCCGTTTCGGTGCTCATCATCGCCTGTCCCTGCGCCCTTGGGCTGGCCACGCCGATGTCGATCATGGTGGCGACCGGGCGCGGCGCGCAGTCCGGCGTGCTGGTGCGCGAGGCGCAGGCGCTGGAGCGGCTGGCGTCGGTGGATACCCTGATCGTCGACAAGACCGGCACGCTCACCGAGGGCGCGCCGAAGTTGAGCGATGTCGTCACGCTGGGCGATATGGACGAGAATGAGCTGTTGCGCCTTGCCGCCAGCCTGGAGCGCGCGAGCGAGCATCCGCTGGCCAAAGCGTTCGTGGAAGCCGCGCAAGAACGCAATTTGAAACTCGCCGACACGGAGGACTTCGAGGCGCGGACCGGCCAGGGCATCGTCGGCAAAGTTGAGGGCCGCGCGGTCGCTGTCGGCACGCCGCGCCTGATGGACGCGGAAAGTGTGGACTCGGCCGGGGGCCAGGAGCAGGCCGAAACTTTGCGCGCGGACGGCAAGACGGTCGTCTTCGTCGCCATCGACGGCGAACTCGCGGGACTGCTGGCCGTGGCCGACCCGATCAAGGAGCGCGCCGGCGAAGCGGTGCGCGCGCTGCACGCGGCGGGCTTGCGCATCGTCATGGCCACCGGCGACAACAAGGAAACCGCGCAGGCGGTCGCCAAGGCGCTCAGCATCGACGAAGTTCACGCCGAACTCATGCCGCAGGACAAGACTGAACTGGTGCGCAAGATGGCGGAAGGCGAAGCGGTTGTGGCGATGGCCGGCGACGGCATCAACGACGCGCCCGCGCTCGCGGCATCCGATGTTGGCATCGCGATGGGCACCGGCGCGGATGTGAGCATCGAAAGCGCCGGGCTGACGCTGCTGCGCGGCGATCTCAACGCGATCGTGCGCGCGGTCCATCTGGCGCGGGCGACCATGCGCAACATACGCCAGAACCTCGTCTTTGCCTTCGGCTACAACGCGCTGGGCGTGCCGATCGCAGCGGGCGCGCTCTATCCGGTGTTCGGCATTTTGCTGTCGCCCATGATCGCAGCCGCCGCGATGAGCCTCTCTTCAGTCTCCGTCATTACCAATTCGCTTCGGCTGCGCGGCGTGGCGTTGACCGGAACGCGCACAGGCGGATAGAGCTTCTCTCAGGCGCGCGGCGCGGGAGGGGAGCATGGCACGCATCAATCGAAGGCAGTTCGGCCTCGGGCTGGCTGCCGCAGGTTTGGCGACCGGCGGGCTGACAGGCTGCGGGATCAGCGATGCTTACGGCGCGGCGGCTGAGCAAACATGGCGGCACACCGACACCGGCGATCTGACGCCGGAACAGAAGCGCCGGGGACTGGTGCGCTACGCCACGCTCGCGGCCAACAGCCACAACACCCAGCCCTGGACATTCGCCATCGCGGATGAGCGCATTGAAATCCGCCCGGACTTTTCCCGCGCCACCCCCGCCGTCGACCCGGACAATCATCACCTGTTCGTTAGCCTTGGCTGCGCCGCGCAAAACATGGTCGAGGCCGCGCCGGCCTTCGGCCTGCGAGCGACGCCTGAGGCAGTGTCGCGAAACGGCGAATCGAGCGTATCCGTGGCGCTCGACACCGGACCGGCGCGAACGACGCCTGAGTATCAGGCCATCACCGCGCGCCAGTGCACGCGCTCGGAATACGACGGCAGCGCGCTCTCGGGGTCGGAGCTGCGTCAGCTGCAGGCGGCCGCCGAGATGCCCGGCGTGGACGCGATCATGCTCAACGCTGCCGAGCCGATTGCCGAAGTCCGGGAGTTTGTCGCCACAGGCAGCGATGCGCAAGTGCGCGACCCCGAATTCGTCGCCGAGCTGAAGGAATGGATCCGCTTCAGCTCCGCCGAGGCGCTGGAAACGCGCGACGGGCTGTTTGCCGGCTGTACGGGCAACCCGACCATGCCCTCTTGGCTCGGCCGGATGGTGTTCGACTTCGTCTTCACCGAAAACGCTGAGCGCGAGAAGTACATCAACCAGGTCACCTCGTCTTCCGCCGTGGTCGTCTTTACCGCGAAGCAGAACGACGTGGCGCACTGGATCAAGGTTGGCCGGGCCTATCAGCGTTTCGCGCTTGTGGCCACGGAACTCGGTCTGAAGCACGCTTTCGTCAATCAGCCCGCGGAAGTGCCGGAGCTGCGCAGGCAGTTCGCCAGCTACCTCGGCATCGGCGATCGCCGGCCCGACCTGATCGTGCGCGTCGGCCGCGCGCCGGCGATGCCGCGCTCGCTGCGCCGCCCGGTCGAGGCGGTCCTCGTCTGATTGCTGCCAGAGGGGGCTGCGGAGACGGTATGAAGACGGTCCTGCTGCTCAGCCTCATCACCTTCTCCGAAGCGACCATCGGCGTCTTCGTGAAGCTGACGGACGGCGCCATCCCGATCCAGACGCTGAACTTCTACGCGCTGGTGTTCGCCACCGCTTTCCTCGGGCTGGCCCTGCCGCTGGCCACCAATGAGCGGCTGCGCTTTCCCTGGGGCAACCTGACCGACACGGCGCTCATCGGCGTGCTTATCGCCACGCAGATCAGCGTGTTCAACTACGCCATGACGCTGGCGCCGATCGCCAATGTCGTCATCTTCTGGAGCGTCGCGCCGTTCTTCGTGTTCATCTTTTCGTGGGCGTTTCTCGGTGAGCCGGCCAAGCGCAGCTATCTGCTTATTTTTGCTCTGGCCATCGTCGGGCTGGTCATGGCCAACCCGCTCGCCGAGGGCTACATGCTGGGCAACCTTGTCGCCCTAAGCGACGGCGCGATCTACGCCGCGATGGTCACCTACATGCGCCACGAGGGAAAGACCGAGACGGGAAACGACATCTTCTGGTCAATGCTGACGGCCGCGCTGGTGCTCTCGCCGATGGTCTTTCTCGTGGAGCCGGGCGACGTCACTGGGATGGTGTCCTATCCCACCATCGGCATGGACCTGCCGGTGATGCTGTGGGCCGCGTGCCTCGGCGTGATCTCGACCGGCTTTTCCTATTTCGGCATTTCGATCGTGCTGAAGCGGATCAGCGCCAATGGCTACGCGCTGGTGGATATCATCGTGTCGCCCGTCGTCGCGGCGGCCCTGGGCTATCTGGTGTTCCGTGAGGTGCCGGCGACGGGCATGGTCTATGGCGGCGCGCTGCTGCTCGCCTCCGGCTTCTGGCTGACGCGGGAGATGAGCAAGGGCCGGACGCCGCAAGTGTCGCATCCGGCGCAGCGGCGGGTCTCGGCGCAGGATTAGGTCGCGAAGCGGAAATGCATCACGTCGCCGTCATGGACGACGTACTCCTTGCCCTCCAGACGCATCTTGCCCGCTTCCTTCGCGCGCGCCTCGCCGCCGCAGGCGACGAAATCCTCGTATGACGTGGTCTCGGCGCGGATAAAACCCTTCTCGAAATCGGTGTGGATCACGCCGGCGGCTTTCGGCGCCGTCGTGCCGCGCGGCACGGTCCAGGCGCGCGCTTCCTTCGGGCCGACGGTGAAATAGGTGATGAGGCCGAGCAGGTCATAGCCTGCGCGGATCAGCCGGTTCAGCCCCGGCTCCTCCAGCCCCAGCTCGCTCAGATATTCGGCCTGCTCCTCGGCATCGAGCTGCGCCAGTTCCGCCTCGATCTTCGCGGAGATCACCACGACGCCCGCGCCTTCCTTCGCCGCGTGCGCCTCGACGTCGCGGGAGAGCGCATTGCCGGTCGCCGCGGACGCCTCATCAACGTTGCACACATAAAGCACCGGCTTGGCCGTCAGGAGCTGCAGCATCAGAAAGCCGGGCCGCTCCTCGTCGCTGATCTCCGCCACGCGCGCCGGGCGGCCCTCGGCCAGCACGGCTGCAACCTTGTCGATCAGCGCGAGCGTAGCCTTGGCTTCCTTGCCCTCCGGACCTTGCGCCTTCGCCTTTTTCTCAAGGGCCGGCTTGCGGCGCTCAAGGCTCTCCAGGTCCGCGAGCATCAATTCGGTCTCGACCGTCTCGGCATCCGCGATCGGGTCGATCCGGCCCTCGACATGGCCGATGTCGTCGTCCTCGAAGCAGCGCAGCACATAGGCGATCGCGTCCATCTCGCGGATATTCGCCAGGAACTGGTTGCCCAGCCCCTCGCCCTTCGACGCGCCGCGGACCAGCCCGGCGATGTCGACGAAACTCAGCCGCGTCGGGATGACCTGCGCCGACTTGCCAAGCCGCGCGAGTTCCTCCAGGCGCGGGTCAGGCACCGGCACCTCGCCGACATTCGGCTCGATCGTGCAGAACGGATAGTTGGCTGCCTCGGCCGCCGCAGTGCGGGTCAACGCGTTGAAAAGCGTCGATTTCCCGACATTGGGCAGCCCGACAATGCCGCATTTGAAACCCATCTTCGTGCGTCCTGTCGCGTGTTCTCAAATTTCGGTGGATTAGCCTGACAGCCAGCGGCGCAGCTTCTCGCCGAGCGCGGTGGGCGCGGATGGCTGCTCCGGCTTCGGCGCGCCGGGCGCGGGTGCTCGCTTCTCGCGCTTCGGCGCGGCCTCCTCCGCCGGCGCGCGCAGATCATGCATGGCCTGCGCCACATCGCTGACGAACTTCGTCTCGTTTCCGCTCACCAGCGCGGGCGCGGCATCCGCCATCGCCTCCAGCAGCGGGTCGAGCCAATCGGCATCGGCCTTGGCGAAATCGCCCAGCACGTGCCCGGTCACCTTCGCCTTGTCGCCGGGGTGGCCGATGCCGATGCGCACGCGCCAGAACTCCGCGCCGCAATGCGCGGTGAGCGATTTCAGCCCGTTGTGCCCCGCATGGCCGCCGCCCTGCTTGACCTTCACCTTGCCGGGCGCGAGGTCAAGCTCGTCGTGAAAGACGATCATATCCGCGGGCGACAGCTTGAAGAACCGCGCTGCCTCTCCGGCCGCGCGGCCTGATTCGTTCATGTAGGTCTGGGGTTTGAGGAGCAGGACCTTCTCGCCGCCGATGCGCCCTTCCGCAGCCTCGCCCTGGAAGCGCCGCCGCCACGGGCCGATGCCATGCCGCTCGGCAATCGCCTCGACCGCCATGAACCCGACATTGTGTCGGTTGCCGGCGTAGCGCGCCCCCGGATTGCCCAGCCCGATCAGCAACTTCATGCCGTCTCCCCAGCCGCCCTGCCGGGACGCGGTTCCGCGCGGCGCGACTATTCTTCCGCCGCTTCGGCCTCTTCCTCGCCTTCGCCCTCTTCCTCAGCCGACGCTGCCGCCGTGCCGGCAATGCTGAGAATGGTGAAGTCGCGGTCGGTAATGGTCGGCGTCACATTCTCCGGCAAGCTCACCTGAGAGATGTGAAGCGAATCGCCGATATCCAGCCCGGAGACGTCCACCTCGATATACTCGGGAATGGCGTCGGCCGGGCAGGTCAGCCCGATCTCATGGCGCGTCATGTTCAGCGCGCCGCCGCGCTTCAGCCCTGGCGAGTCGTCTTCGTTGATGACATGCACCGGCACGTCCACCTCAACCACGGCGTCCTTGGCCAGGCGCAGGAAGTCGACATGCTCCAGGAAGTCGCGGACTGGGTCGAACTGCACGTCGCGCGGGATCACGCGGGTCTTCTTGCCATTGACGTTAAGCATGTACACGGTGCTGAGAAAGGTTCCCGTCTCCACCTGCTTCCAGACGTCCTTATAGCTCAGCGTGACCTTTTCCGGGCCGCCGCGCCCGCCATAAACGATCGCGGGCACGCCGCCGTTCTTGCGGATTACCCGCGCCGCAGCGGTTCCGGTTTTCTCGCGCGGCTCCGCCGCGAGTTCCAACAGATCGGCCATCCTTGTCTCCAAAGTCTTTCGCTGGCGCTGCGGGCCTCGCATGGACCGCCCGCGCTCTCCGCCGTGTCAGGAGCGCCAGCCGCTCAGCCTGTCCTTACATGAAAGCGTCAAGACGGGGGCGGCCGCGCCGCCGCATTCCTCAGAACCGCCCGTCGTTGCGAATTGACAAGGGTTATATCGCCCGTGCGGTGGCAAGACAACGGGCAATTTCGGCAGGAGGCCGGTCAGCGCGACGAAGATGGACGCCGTATCGGGCGCATCAGGAAGGCCGGCACCTGGTCGCTCATGCCGAACGCAGTGCTTTCGCCAGCCTCGGCCTCCGCCAGTTCGCGCTTGCGCGACGGCTTGCGGCGCGACGTTTCGGGCTTCTCTTCGCCGTTTGTCTGGGCGGGCGCACCGTATTCCGGCGTCGCCAACGCCGGTTCCGCCTGCTCCTGCTGCTGGCGGCGGCGTCCGCCGCGACGACTGCGACGACGGCCGGAACCGGACTGTTCGCTCTCGCCTTCCGGTTTGGCGCTTTCCTCGGTCTCAGCCTTGGCCTTCGGTTTTTCGGCCGTCTTGGCCTCGGCCTTCGGCTTTTCTTCTGCGCGGGCGGATTTGCGCCCGCTGCGTTTCCGGCCGCCGCGCTTGCGGCGTTTACCCTCTTCGCCCTCGGCGTCCACTTCAGGTGTCTCGCCGATCCACGCGATCTCGCCGCCCAGCAGCTTTTCGATGTCCTTGACCGCGGGGATTTCCTTCTGCGTCACCAGCGTGGCGGAGAAGCCCTCGCGTCCAGCGCGGCCCGTGCGGCCGATGCGATGGATGTAATCCTCGGAATGGGTCGGAACGTCGTAGTTGAACACATGGCTCACCTCGGGGATGTCCAGCCCGCGCGCGGCCACGTCGCTGGCCACCAGTAGCGCGATGTCGCCCTTCCGGAAGGCTTCCAGCGTCTGCATCCGGGTGCGCTGGTCCATGTCGCCATGCAGCTCTCCCGCGTTGAAGCCGTGCTTCTTCAGCGAACGGAAGACGACACCGACATCGCGCTTGCGGTTGCAGAAAATGATGGCGTTCTTGACGTTCTTCTCGCGGATCAAATCGCGCAGCGCCGCGCGCTTCGCCTTGGCCTCCGGCTCTGTAAACTTCAGCCGCTGCTCGATGGTCGGGGCGGCGGTCGCCTGCCGGTCGACGCTCACGCGCTCGGGCGCGTTCAGAAACTTGTGGGTGAGCTTCTCGATCTCCGGCGGCATGGTCGCGGAGAAGAACAGCGTCTGGCGCGCCGGCGACAGCAACCCGCAAATCCGCTCAATGTCCGGAATGAAGCCCATGTCGAGCATCCGGTCGGCCTCGTCGATGACGAAGACCTCGACGGCGGTCAGCAGTAGCTTGCCGCGCCCAAAGTGATCGAGCAGCCGGCCCGGCGTCGCGATCAGCACGTCCGCGCCGCGGTCCAGCTTGCGATACTGCTCGTCGAATGAGACGCCGCCGATCAGCAGCGCCACGGTCAGCTTGTGCTTGCCGCCAAGCTCCTCGAAGCTCTGGGCGACCTGCGCCGCCAACTCGCGCGTGGGCTCAAGAATGAGGGAGCGCGGCATCCGCGCCCGCGCCCGGCCGCGTTCCAGCCGGGTCAGCATGGGCAACACGAAGGAGGCCGTTTTGCCGGTGCCCGTCTGGGCGATGCCGACAACGTCGCGGCCCTCCACTGCGAGCGGGATAGCCTGGGCCTGGATCGGCGTCGGCTCCTGATAGCCCGCTTCGTGGACGGCCTTGAGAACCTTGTCGCTCAGGCCGAGATCGGTAAATTTCATATTCTGTACTGAGGGCGGCCCGTGTGTGGCCTGCTCCATGGACTTGTCGTTATGGCGATCGTCTTGCATTAATGGGTTGCCGCGGACGATAACGCTCTTGAATGCGAAGTCAAAGCCAAGCGTCTTGTGCCCGAACCCATTCCTGGCGCACTGGGGCTGTATCGTCACGCCTTTGTGTTTGCGTTGCCCAACACATGGCGCAATTACGCGGATATGCAAGGCTTTTCCGGCCCCATCCAACGATTTCGCGCAGCGCGCAAGATATTCAGGGTGCGGCTCATGGACGCACCACGATTTTGCCCACCGCCTCGCGCCCTTCGATCATCTTGAGCGCGCGAATCGTCTCGTCCAGCGGCATGACCTCCTGCACATGCGGTTTCAGCGTCCCGTCAGCGCACCAGGCAAGCACCTGACGCATGTTGTTACGCTGCTGCTCAGGGAACAGTTCGGCGAACCGCCCAAACATCACGCAGACGAGCGAACAGCCCTTGAGCAGCGGCAGATTCAGCGGGATCTGCGGAATATCGCCCGAGGCGAAGCCGATGACCAGCAGCCGCCCATCCCAGGCCAGCGCGCGCAACGCCCGCTCGGTCTGGGTGCCGCCGACGCAGTCATAGACGATATCAACGCCTTGCCCGCCGGTTGCCGTCTTGAGCTGATCGCGCAGATCGCCCGTGCTGTAGTCGATCAGGTGATCCGCGCCATGCGCCTCGCACACCGCCAGCTTCTCCTTCGAGGAGGCCACCGCGATCACCCGCGCGCCCAGCGCCGTGGCGATTTCGACCGCTGCCAGACCCGCGCCGCCTGACGCGCCGAGCACTGCCACCGTCTCGCCCGGCGCAATGCGCCCGCGGTCCTTCAGCCCGTGCATCGCCGTGCCATAGGTGACGGTCACACCCGCGGCGACCTCGTCGCTGACCTCGGCCGGCACCGGCACGACGGCGCGCGCCTTGGCGATCGTCTTTTCCCGGCAGCCATTCCAGCCCACATGCGCGACCACGCGCTGGCCGACCTCCAGCCCTGTCACGCCCGGGCCGAGACGCTCGACCTCGCCCGCAACCTCGCCACCCGGTGAAAACGGCGGCTCCGGCTTGTGCTGGTACTTACCGCGGATGATAAGCGTGTCGAAGAAGTTGAGCGCGGCCGCGCGCACGTGAATGAGCACCTCGCCGTTGCCCGGCTCAGGCTCCGGGATGTCCTCCAGCGTCAGATCATCCGGCGCGCCGAGGGCATGACAAACAATCGCTTTCATGGCAGTCTCCGCGACTTGCATCCTTGCGTTGCGCCGCGGCCGGCTTATCTCGCGACGTTGAGAGCGCCCGGCGCGCATCAACCTCACCACAACGGACCATGACGACAAGAGGCTATTTCGCCATCGGCGTGGAGCGAATCTCCAAGTCGATGAACTTGGGCAATCTGATGCGCTCGGCCTACGGCTTCGGCGCGAGCTTCGTCTTCACCATCAATGCCGACCCGCGCGCCTTCGAGACCAAGGCCGACACCTCAAAGGCGGCGGATCACCTGCCGGCCTATCACTGGGCGAGCGTGGAGGAAATGCAGTTGCCCCGGCACTGCCGGCTGGTCGGCGTCGAGCTGCTCGACGAAGCGGTCGACCTGCCCAGCTTCCGCCACCCGACGCGCGCGGCCTATGTCCTCGGCCCGGAGCGCGGCTCGCTAAGCGACGCGGTTCTGGCGCGCTGCGACCACGTCGTCAAAATCCCGACCGCCTTTTGCGTAAATGTCGCCATGGCCGGCGCGATCGTGATGTATGACCGCGTGCGCAGCCTTGGCCGGTTTGCGCCCAGGCCGCTGAGCGAAGGCGGCGCGCCGCCGCTGCCGGAACACCAACACGGCCGACAGCGCAGCCGCACGGCCGGGCGCTAGATTTTTGCCCACCAGTGCTGGCCAAAGCGCCGGCGAAGCTATATACGGAGCGTGATTCTTGACCACCGCAATGCAAGAGAGAGCAAGCCTCATGAGGATCGTTCTTTTCTCATCGCTGCTGATCGCCCTGATGACCGCTTCGGCGGCGGCGCAAAACACGACGCAAGTCGCCGAAAACCGGGATTGGGCGGTTTACGTGCATGAAGGCGGGGACGGCAACAAGATCTGCTTTGCCGCGAGCGAGCCCACGGACAGCTCTCCCAATGACCCGAACCGCAGCGGCGTCTATTTCTACGTGACCAACTGGGTCAATGACGGCATCAAGAACGAACTCAGCATCAAGAACGGCTACGAGTTCAGGGAAGGCAGCCAGCCGACCGTGAATGTCGGCGGGAACGAATTCGCGATGTTCACGCGCGGCGACAACGCCTTCCTCCGCGATCCGGAAGAAGAAAAGCGGCTCCTCCAGCTGATGAAAGCAGGCGCGCGGATGACCGTCACCGGCGAAACCGCCGACGGGCAGCAGACCAGCGACACCTATTCGCTCTTTGGTCTGACGGCTTCCGTGAATACATTGGACGAGGAATGCCCGTAACCCCCTCAACCGAGACTGGAGACTGAGGTGTCTCTCGATATCATCGCGCCGTCCGGCCCCGTTTCCACAGACGCCGTGCGCCAGGCCGCCAGAGCCAAGGAAAAGCCCAGCCTGATCGGAATGAGCCGCCAGGAGATGGCCGATTGGCTCGGCGGCATCGGCGTGCCAGAGCGCCAGCGGCGCATGCGCGTGAGCCAGCTCTGGCGCTGGATCTATACGCAGGGCGTGCGCGATTTCGATGCGATGACGAATGTCTCCAAGGCGCTACGCCGTGACCTCAGCGAAGCTGCGACGCTGGAGCGCCCCGAGATCGTGTCCGAGCAGATCTCAAGCGACGGCACGCGCAAATGGCTGTCGCGGCTTGCGCCTGCTCAGCCCGGCCTGCCCGGCCCCGAGGTCGAGACCGTCTACATTCCCGACGCCGACCGCGCGACGTTGTGCATCTCCAGCCAGGTCGGCTGCACGCTCAACTGCAGTTTCTGCCACACCGGCACGCAGCCGCTGGTGCGCAACCTGACGCCGGGCGAGATCGTCGGGCAGATCATGCTGGCGCGCGACCGGCTGGGCGACTGGCCGGGCCTGGACGCCGACAACCCCACCGCCCTGCCCGAGGCCGAGCGGATGATCAGCAACATCGTGCTGATGGGCATGGGCGAGCCGCTCTACAATTTCGAAAACGTCAAGACGGCGATGGAGATCGCCAATGACGGCGATGGGCTGGCGATCTCCAAGCGCCGCATCACGCTGTCCACCTCCGGCGTCGTGCCGATGATCCCGCGCACCGGCCACGAGATGGGTGTCATGCTGGCGATCTCGCTGCATGCGGTCACGGACGATCTGCGCGACGAGCTGGTGCCGCTCAACAAGAAGTATCCGATCACGGACCTTCTGGAGGCTTGCCGGAACTATCCAGGGCTGGCCAACAACCGCCGCATCACCTTCGAGTATGTGATGCTCCGGGGCGTCAATGACTCGCTGGATGAGGCGAAGGCGCTGGTCCGGCTGCTGGCCGGCATCCCGGCGAAGATCAACCTGATCCCCTTCAACCCTTGGCCGGGCGCGCCCTACGATTGCTCCGACTGGGAGCAGATCGAGCGATTCGCGGCCGTCATCCAGCGCGCGGGCTATGCCTCCCCGGTGCGCACGCCGCGCGGGCGCGACATCATGGCCGCCTGCGGCCAGCTCAAATCCGAAAGCAAGAAGGTCCGCGCCAGCGAGCTGCGCAAGCGCCAGACCGCGTGAGCTGCGAAACGGCCTTGCAAACCGTACAGCGCCGCATGACGATGTGCAGGCCGCGCGGTTCATGCGCGGGTCATAACCGATAAATGGAGGCGCTCATGTCAGATCAGGAACACCGCGGCTTCGAGACCCGCGCCATTCATGCCGGCACCCAGCCCGACCCGGCCACCGGCGCGCGCGTAACGCCCATCTACCAGACCACCTCCTACGTCTTCGAGAACACCGAACACGCTGCCGCGCTGTTTGGCCTTCAGCAGTTCGGGAACATCTACACCCGCATCATGAACCCGACGCAGGACGCGCTGGAGCAGCGGGTGGCCTCGCTGGAGGGCGGCACGGCGGCGCTTGCGGTGGCCTCGGGGCACGCCGCGCAGCTCGTCACAATGCACACGCTGCTGGAGCCGGGCGACGAGTTCATCGCCGCGCGCCAGCTCTATGGCGGCTCGATCAATCAGTTCGGCCATGCCTTCAAGAAATTCGGCTGGAACGTCGTCTGGGCCGATGCCGACGACCCCGCCAGCTTCGAGCGCGCGCTGACCGACAAGACCCGCGCGATCTTCATCGAGTCGATCGCCAACCCCGGCGGCGTCGTGGTCGACATCCCGGCGATCGCCGCGATCGCGCGCCGCGCTGGCGTACCGCTCATCGTCGATAACACGATGGCGACGCCCTATCTCTGCCGGCCGAAGGAACACGGCGCGGACATCGTCGTGCATTCGTTGACCAAGTTCCTCGGCGGCCACGGCAATTCGATCGGCGGGGTCATCGTCGATTGCGGCACCTTCGACTGGAAGGCGTCCGGCCGCTACCCAACGCTGACCCAGCCCAACCCGAGCTACAATGGCATGGTCATGGCCGATACGTTCGGCGAGATGGCCTTCGCCATCGCCTGCCGCACGCTGGGCCTGCGCGACCTTGGCCCGGCGATCTCGCCGATGAACGCCTTCCTGATCCTCACGGGCATCGAGACGCTGTGCCTGCGGATGCAGCGGCATTGCGACAACGCGCTGGAGGTCGCGCGCTGGCTCGAGTCGCGGCCAGAGGTCGCCTGGGTGTCCTATGCCGGGCTGGAGGGGAACCGCTACCACGGCCTGATGCAGCGGGTCTGCCCGAAGGGCGCGGGCGCGGTGTTCACCTTCGGCCTGAAAGGCGGCTATGACGCTGGCGTCGGGATGGTCTCGGGCGTGAAGATTTTCTCGCACCTGGCGAATATCGGCGACACGCGCAGCCTCATCATTCACCCGGCTTCGACCACGCATAGCCAGCTCACGCCGGAACAGCGCGCGCAGGCCGGCGCGGGCGACGATGTGGTGCGACTGTCGATCGGGCTGGAATCGGTCGACGACATCATCGCCGATCTGGACCAGGCCATGCCGCGCGGCTGACGACGCGCCCGCGCGTCGCTGCTCATGACAGGAAATGCGCGCGCGCCTCGCCGCGGCGGCGCGCAATCCTCTTGACTCGTCCGCAAATAACCGGCTCCTAACGGGGCAGCACAGACCTCAACACAATTTCGAGCGGCAGGCTCATGAAGATCAACGGCAATGAAATCCGCCCCGGCAATGTCATCGAGCACAAGGGCGGTCTCTGGGCGGCGGTAAAGATCCAGCACGTCAAGCCCGGCAAGGGGCCGGCCTATGCGCAGGTCGAGCTGAAAAATCTTATCGACGGCACCAAGCTCAACGAGCGTTTCCGCTCCTCCGAGACGGTCGAGCGGGTCCGGCTCGAACAACGGGACTTCCAGTACCTCTATGAAGAGGGCGACATGCTCGTCTTCATGGACATGGAGACCTTCGAGCAGATCGAACTGGCGCAGGATTTCGTCGGCGAGCGCAAGGCATTCCTGCAGGAAGGCATGCAGGTGACGGTCGAGATGCACGAGGGCCGGCCGATCGGCGTGACGCTGCCGGATCAGGTGACCGTCGAGATCGCTGATGCCGAACCCGTGGTCAAGGGTCAGACGGCCTCATCGTCCTACAAGCCGGCCACATTGGAGAACGGCGTGCGCGTTATGGTGCCGCCCTTTATCAGCGCCGGCGAAAAAATCGTCGTCGACACGAGCGATCTGAGCTATGTGCGCCGCGCCGACTGACCCGCGCGCGCCGGTCGGGCGGCTGCCGTGAAGCAGCGTCTCAGCGTGGTCACGCTGGGCGTAGCCGACATGGCGCGCGCGACGGCGTTTTATGAAGCCTTGGGCTGGCAACGCATAGGCAAACGCGACGGCAATGCGCCGACACTTTTCAAGATCGGCGCAGGTTTGCTGCTCGCGCTCTACCCCTGGACGCTGCTGGCCGCGGACGCCACGTTGCCGCCGGAAGGCGAAGGTTTTCGCGGCATCACGCTTGCGCAGAACCTGGCCAGCCCGGAGGAAGTTGACGCGGCGATGGCCGACGCGGCCGCCGCTGGCGCAACGATCCTGAAACCCGCCGCGCCGACCTTCTGGGGCGGCTACGGCGGCTACTTCGCCGACCCGGACGGCCATGTCTGGGAGATCGCCCATAACCCCTACTGGTTCGACGCCGACGGCAACGTCATCGCAGACCAAACGAAAACCGACGGTTGAAACATGCCGGTATCTGCGCTTATGAACGTGATGATCAGCGCCGCCCGAAAGGCCGGTCGCGGTCTCGCGCGCGATTTCGGCGAGGTGGAGCACCTGCAGGTCTCGAAGAAGGGACCGGCGAATTTCGTCACCGCCGCCGACATGCGCGCGGAAAAAGTCCTGTTCGAAGAGCTGTCCCGCGCCCGCGAGGGCTACTGCTTTCTGATGGAAGAGCGCGGCCGGGTCGACGGGCCGGACAAGACGCATACATGGATCGTCGATCCGCTTGATGGCACGACGAACTTCATGCACGGCATCCCGCTGTTCGCGATTTCGGTCGCGCTGGAGCGCGAGGGCCAGCTTGTCGCGGGCCTGATCTACAATCCGGTCACGGGTGACACCTACACCGCCGAGCGCGGCAAGGGCGCGTTCCTGAACGACCGGCGCATCCGGGTGGCGGCGCGCGCGCAACTACGCGAGAGCGTCATAACCACCGGCGTCCCGCATCGGGGGAAGGAGGGGCATGAGCGCTACCTCGCCGAACTGGGGGCGGTGATGCCACAGGTCGCGGGCATTCGGCGCACCGGCTCGGCGGCGACCGACCTCGCCTGGGTCGCTTCGGGACGCTTCGACGGCTACTGGGAGCGGGGCATCTCGGCTTGGGACATGGCCGCGGGCATCGTGCTGGTGCGCGAGGCGGGCGGCTTCGTCTCGGATGCCGACGGCGGACAGGACATGCTGACGACGGGCAGCATCGTGGCGGGCAATGAGGGGATCCAGCGCGATCTGGTGAAACTCGTCAGCCGCCGGCCCACGCGCGCATAAGCGCCTGCCGTCAAGTTAACATTTTGCTGTGCGGTGAAATCCGTTAAGAAGGCTCCGGGCCTTCGTGCGGATCGCGCAGGCGTTACGGTTTGAATTAGCAGAGCACGGATCATGGCGAAAACGGGGTTTGAGACCACTCTCTCGCGTCCGCAGGTATTTGTCTGGCGCATGTTCCTGTTCATCGTCCTGTCGGGCTTCATCGTCGCCCTGCTTTATGAGGACATCATCGACGCCTTCATGGCGAACCCCGCGCTGAATGGGCTGATCCTCGGCGTTCTCCTGCTGGGCATTATCTATGCACTGCAGCAGGTTCTGCGGCTCTACCCGGAAATCCGCTGGGTCAACAGCTTCCGAATTTCCGACCCCGGCCTGGCGACGGAGCGCCCGCCCGTCATGCTCGCGCCGATGGCGACGATGTTCCGCCGCCGCCAGGGCCAGGCGCAGGTCTCGCCGGTAGTCATGCGCTCGATCCTCGACTCGATCGGATCGCGGCTGGACGAGTCCCGGGAGACGACGCGCTATCTGGTCGGGCTTTTGATCTTCCTCGGTCTGCTCGGCACCTTCTGGGGCCTTCTGCAAACCATCCAGTCGGTGGGCACGACGATCTCCTCGCTGAACACGACGACAGCGGAGACCGCGCTCATTTTCGAGGAGCTGAAATCCGGCCTGCAGGCGCCGCTAAGCGGGATGGGCACGGCGTTTTCATCCTCGCTGTTCGGTCTGGCCGGATCGCTGATCCTCGGCTTTCTCGATCTGCAGGCCTCGCAGGCGCAGAACCGCTTCTACAACGAGCTGGAGGAGTGGCTGTCCGGCATCACAGAGATGGCGCCGGAGGGCAGCGCGGCCGGCACGATGCAGGGAACGCCGGCGCAACTCCGCTTTGCCATGCTCGATATGCAGCGCAGCATCACCGACCTCGGCGAGAAGATCGAGAACAGCGGCGTGGGCGGCGGCAATTCGGAAGCGACCGAGGCGATCCGCGAGCTCTCGGGCGGCATCGACCGGATGGTGAAGCAGATGCGCGCGGAGCAGAAAATCGTGCGCGAATGGGTCGACGAACAAGCGCAGCAACAATCGGAGCTGGCCGCCGTCCTGCGCGAACAGAACCAGCTTGCGGGCGCCCTGCGCGACATCGCTGCGCGCGCCCCCCGCCGGGAGCGCTAGGCCCGGCGAGACGAGTTTAAGGAGACCGCATCATGCCACGCGGGCGCACCGGCCGGCGCATCGGCGGCGATTACTGGCCCGGCTTTGTGGACGCCATGGCCACGCTGCTGCTGGTCATGACCTTCCTGCTGTCGGTGTTCATGCTGGCGCAGTACTTCGTCACGCAGGAGGCCAGCAGCAAGGACACCGCTCTGCAGCGCCTCAATGCGCAGATCGCCGAACTGACCGAGATACTGGCGCTTGAGCGCTCGGAGAAACGCTCGCTGGAGGAAGAACTGGCGGCGCTGAGCGCGTCGCTGGATCAGGCGCGGGCTGAACGCGACCAGTTGCAGAACCAGCTCAGCCAGGCGGGCGCGCGCGGCGAGACGGCCGAGGAGCGCCTCTCCGCGCTGCGCGAGGAGCTTGAGGCAGAGCAGCAAGTCTCGGCGCGGGCGCTGGCGCGGGTGGAGCTTCTGAACCAGCAGCTTGCGGCTTTGCGACGGCAAATCTCCGAGTTGAGCGCCGCGCTGGAAGCCTCCGAGACGCGCGAGGAAGAGGCCAAGGCGCAGATCGCCAATCTCGGGCGTCGGCTGAACGCCGCTCTGGCCCGGCGCGTGCAGGAGCTGTCGCGCTACCGCTCGGACTTCTTCGGGCGGCTGCGCGAGGTGCTGGGCGAGCGGCAGGACATCGAGGTTGTCGGCGACCGTTTCGTGTTCCAGGCCGGCGTGTTTTTCGACACCGGCTCGGCGGAGATAAACCCGGCGGGTGAGCAGGAACTCATCAAGCTGGCGGCGATCCTGAACCAGCTGGAAGGTGAAATCCCGGATGAGATCGACTGGGTGCTGCGCGTCGATGGCCACACCGACAAGCGCCCGATCACCACGCCGGAATTCCCGTCGAACTGGGAGCTGTCCGCCCAGCGCGCAGTGAATGTTGTGAAATTCCTGATCGACAAGAACGTTCCCTCTGACCGGCTGGTAGCCGCGGGCTTCGGCGAGTTTCAGCCGCTGGCCGAGGGCGAGAGCGAGGAGGCGCTGCGGCGCAATCGCCGGATCGAACTCAAGCTGACGCGGAAATGACCGGAGCCGACCGGCCGGTTATGGCACGAGGATGATCTTGGGCGCGGCGACGCGTCCTGCCTTGAGGTCAGCGAAGGCCTGCGCGCCCTCACTCAGCGGACGCATGACCGGCCAGTCGAGCGGTCCCAGCCGCCCATCAAAGATCGCCGCCGCCGTGTCGCGGAAGTCCTGCGCGGTGTAGGTGTAGGTGCCGATGAAGGTGATCTCCTGCAGCGTCATGCGGCGGATGTCGAGGCCGCCTGCGCCTGAACCGAGGCCGATATGCATGATGACGCCGCCGGGCCGGACGTTCGCGCTCGCCGCCGCGCGGGTCGCCTCGATCCCGACGCCGTCGATGACGAGATCGACATCTTCTTCCGCCCCTTCTGGTGCGACGACGCGGAAATCCCCCGCCGCAGCCGCCACCTCGCGCCGCGCCGGGTGCGCGTCAACGACCGTGATCTCGCGCGCCCCCCAAGCGGCCAGCACCAGCGCCGCGCCCAGCCCGATCGCGCCCGCGCCGATCACCTGACACCGCGCCGCGGCAATTGGCCGGTCCAGCGCCCCTTCGGCCAGCCGTATAGCGTGCCAGCCGCAGGCAAGCGGTTCGCTCAGCGCGGCCTTTTTGGTCGGCACATGGTCGGGGATGGGCACGAGATTACGCTCTGGCATGACCACCCGCTCGGCGAACGCGCCCTCGCGCGGCGGCATGGAGATGATCTGCCGGTCCGGGCACAAATTGTCCCGGCCCGCGCGGCAGGCTTCGCACGCGCCGCAGGTCACCAGCGGGTTGATCGCAACCCGCGTGCCCTCCCCCGGCCCGGCGATCACGCGGCCGGCCGCCTCGTGCCCAAGGATCAGCGGCGCGGGCCGGCGCTCATCATGCCCGGCATAGGCGTGCATGTCCGACCCGCAGATGCCCACATGAGCAATCTCGACCAGCGCGTCGCCGCCCGGCTCCGGGTCGGGGACCTGCCGGTACTCCAGCCTCTCCGGCCCGGTATAGACGAGCGCCTTCATTTCGCGGTGTAGCCCCCGTCAACGAACAGCACCTGGCCGGTCACATAGGCGCTCGCCGGGGAACAGAGGAACAGCGCCGGGCCGATGAGGTCGGCGGGCGTGCCGTTGCGGCCGATGCAGGTCTGCTGGGCGAGGCGCGCCGCCCGTTCGGGATCGGCGAAGACCGGGCCGGTCAGCGCGGTGGGGAAGAAGCCGGGTGCGAGTGCATTGGCGTTGATGCCGTGCGGCGACCACGCCTCCGCCATCGCGCGGGTGAGTTGGCCGATGCCGGCCTTCGACGCGCCATAGGCGATACCGCCAGGGAAGGCGCGGACGGTCTGCAGCGAGGCGATGTTGAGGATGCGGCCCCAGCCCTTCTGCTTCATGGCCGGCACGAGCGCCTGAGCAAGAAAGAATGGGCTGGAAAGGTTCAGGTCGATGGTTGTCTGCCAGCCTTCGCGCGTCACCTCATCGGCCGGCTCGCGCGTGTTGATGCCCGCGGCGTTCACCAGAATGTCCGGCGGCCCGTAAGGCTCGGCCACGCGCCGCGCGGTGTCGGGGATTGCGTCCAGATCGGCCAGATCGGCGCTGATCGGCGTCACCTCGCCGCCCGTCGCGGCCCAGGCGGCGATCTCGCCCGCGCGCCGCGCCACGCCGACCACCTTCGCGCCGCCCACAGCCAGCGCTTGCGCAATCGTCGCGCCCAGCCCGGAGCTTGCGCCGGTAACGCAGGCCACGCGCCCGGCAACCGAGAAGTCCGGCGTCACGCTCACGGATTGTCCTCGGCGCTCAGGTCGAAATTCGTGCCGGGGAACCACTTGGCCAGCCGGATGTCCGCCGTGCGCGCGTGTCCCTCCATGCCCTCAAGCCGGGAGATGCGCGCGGTTGCCTCCGCTATCGGCCGGGCGCCCTCGCGCGTGGCGCGCTGCCACGTCACCAGCTTCATGTATTTGTGCACCGACAGCCCGCCGGTATAGC
>CAYYSM010000013.1:0-19159 GCA_964474225.1 uncultured Hyphomicrobiaceae bacterium | reverse complement strand
CACCGGCTATCGCCGCGCGGCCTGCTCCTGGCGGTCAAGAGACATACGTGGTGGCTTCCTGCGTGGCGACGGACACGTCGATGATATATGCCCATCGCTTGGATACAACAGGATCGCCTATTGGCAACGATTTAGTTATTTCTCACGACCCGGATCAAGGTGATCAATACGTCCCTGCGTTGACGCATAATACTAGCGATAACTATACGTTCTTTATTTGGTCTGATGAACGATTTGGGAACGGGAATGTTGACATTTTCGGTCGCCTTTATGAACTTTCTCCTGATTTATCCACTTCCACTTTTGATGTTTCTCCGCCTATTGAGGCGCCTTCAAACTGGGTAGATGTCACGTTAGTTATCAGCAATTTGCATGGTCTTATTGATGCCAACGGAGTAGAAGCAGTAATAGATTTGCCATCAGAGATTATTGATGTCCGGAATCTCAGTGGATGTACTTATGATTCAACTCCCCGAGAAGTCAGATGGCAAGGCACAGTACCAGATTTAGAAGAAGTTAAATGTCAGTTTGAGGCGCGGATTGGGTATCCGCTGGATGATGGGACATTGCTGACGTTTACGACTAATATCAGTGCCTCTTTGGTACCTTCTTTTACCCTCAGTGATGTCGTGGAAATTGGCACTTGGCCGGATTTAAAAGCGGACTTGGCTGTCAAACCCTACGGATCGGCTGGAGAAACTTTAACTTATACGCTAGCAATTACAAACGCTGGGAACACAGCTCCTGAAGTCGAGGCTGTTTGTTCTATTCCTAGTAGTACAATTGAGTACCCAAGCACGGTTACATTTAATTTCGGACCTCTGTCGTTAAATGAGTATGTGAGTGACACTTATCAGGCTGAAACTGTAGTACCAGCACCAGAAGTACAATCATTGACAAGTCATTGTACGGTGACTGTCCCAGGTCCGGTGCAACCTACGATAGTGAGTGTTACTACAATCATATCTAGCGCGGTAGATTTCTCAACTTCTTCCTTATTGCCTGAGCAACCCGTTGTAGAACCAGGAGATTTCATCACTTATACCATAACTATTACTAATAATGGTACCCTTACTGCGACCAATGACTACTTTATGGGAAGCGTGCCTAACTACACCACTTTTATAACAGACAGTGTTACTGGGACCACGTATGTTAGTTCTACTAATATGATTACTTACGCTTTCAAATCGCCACTATCAGTCGGAGAAAGCGATAACATTACAGTTGTTGTGCAAGTTGCAGATGTTTTAACGGATACATACGGCATCATCTTTGATGGTGAGTTCGGCGCGTCAAATTTGCTTTTGCCTTATCAGATTTCCTCCACGGTGATGATCAGCAGTAGTCCAGAACTGACGATGACGCTTTTCAATTATCCGGTCGCTCCCCAACAAGCTTGTGATACTTTTGAGTATGGTGTGCATGTGGATAATGTACGGGGGAATGCCGATGTTACAGGAGTAGTTTTCACTTTTACGGTTTTCGTGCCTACCTCATATACGGTATCTACAGCACCTAGACCCTATACTTCCCCTTTAACCAATACGTTTGTGGTTGATTTGGGTAATATTCCTGCCCAAATCCTTACGCATACGTTGGATGTAGATGTGGATCTCACGAACTTAATTACAGATGATGAAACCCTTGGGCTTGAGTTTTGGTTAGACAGTGATCAAACTGATCCTATTTCTGATATGATAACTAGCACTATTCGAAGTTTATGCTTGCGAAAGTCTGATGTCCCAGATCCAGTAAATGTTTTAGGGGAGTTAGGTTACACAGTAGCCATTACAAGTTGGGCGCCCTATACACTGAACACTGTGTTGATGACAGATACGATACCTAATCCTACGACGCATATTACATACGAGTCATGCCAGCCCTCTTCATGCACCCAAGATGAACAAAGTGTAACTTGGCAGTATACTACTCTGACGTCTTGGCAAACCGAAACACAATCCATCAACGTAGGCGTTAAACCGTATCCAGGAGTTTGGTATACCGCATTGGTGAATAGTGTGCAAGCCAGCGCAGATGAGGCATTGCCTGTCCAGACATCAATCGGTACCACGGTTTGGGCCCCGGACTTCAGGCGATCATGGACGCGCGCACAGCCCCGTAATACTCTTCAAGATGCTGTCTACGAGGAAATCATTACTTACTACGTCTATGTGCGAAATACGGGTAGATTGATAGGTACCAATGTAAGTGTCAGCATGACTGTTCCCTTGCCTGGTCAAATAGATTTCATAGGCAACTCACCTATATGCCAGCGCGTTAGCAATGAAGTACATTGCCAGCTTCCACAGGTCAATACAGGACAAACTATTCCATTGACCTTTACGATTAGAACCAGGCCCTACTTATCCGATAACACGAACTTGCCAAGCTACATCGCGATTGATAATGCGCAGATTCCAGCACCGGTAAATCTGACACAAATCGCCACATACCGCGCGCGACCCAATTTCGGCTTTTTCACCAAAGAAGTCACGCCTACTGGTCCAGTTGACCCAGGCACGGTTTTAGAATATACCCTGACCCTAACTAATACCGGAGACGAGATCGCTCGTAATACGGTGATTACCGATAGAATTCCTCTGGGTACGCAAAATCCCGAAGCGATATCGTCTCCGGGAGTAATCAATGGCGATATTATCTCCTGGGATATCGGCGATCTCGAACCAGGCGATTCCCGTCAATACACCTATCGCGTGACTACAACTGCAGAAGGCGTTGTGAACCAAGCGTTTGCCTGCTGCGATCAGTTGGGGTGCGTTCCATCCACTGTGGCTTCCAATGCCTTGATGGAAATGACTATGACTGCATCGCCTGACCCGGTACAGGCCGGCGAACAACTGACTTTCACCTTTGTGATTGAGAACCTGAATCCACTAGCACCTATCGCTAATGTTACCCTCACGGAGTGGCTGCCCAATGACGTGCGCTATGGAGCATCGGGGCCAGGGGATACTGTCGTTTGGATATTGGAAACGTTGGCGGCTGGGGATACAGTTACGCACTCTCTGGTAGTGACTGTCAATTTACCGTTACCCAACAACACTCTGATTGAAAACACGCATTATCAGGTAGATTGTGGAAGTTGCATCTCCCCCGTCCCCGGTGACCCGGTCTATGTCACAGTGCGGAGCCAAGAACAATTGCGGGTTGATCTTTCAGCTTCTCCACCGGTGACGTTACCCGTAGGAAGTTCCGTGCGCTATACAGCCACGCTCATCAATACCGGCAATGAAGATACCGACGAAGCAGAAATTGCGTTGACATTGCCAGCAGAATTAACCTTTGTGAATTGTAACCAATGTATTCCTCAGGAGAACCGTTATTTCTGGACAGGCATGAATGTGCCGGTAGGCATTACGCAGACAGTGGTGATCACAGCTTATGCACCATACTCATTAGCTGATGGGCAAGTGATTACATTGGATGATTATGCCGCGACTGGCCCAAACGGCCCGGCTACAGTTGGCGACCCTGTAGTTCATACTGCGATTGCTCCGATTATTACCTGGACGACTCACACTGAGCCGACGTTCTGGGGCGACGGCTTGATGGTGCCTGGGCGTCCGGCGACGTATACGTTCGATATTACCAACGTCGGGAGTATGGCTGCGACCGACATTAATGTTACAAACATTTATCCGGTTGAATTTCTTGAGCCACGGCTGTTCGGGCCAAGGCCCGAATCAGTCAATCTATCTCCTGGACAAACGTTACGTTGGCAAGCTACCGGACTGGTTGATAAACCGTTGGACGATGACTGGCCGTTAACCGATACGCTCATTTTCGCAGCGACCAATCTCGCCGCTCCGGTGCGGATCACCGTCACCACGGCGATCACCAACGCGCCGGATTTAGGGCCATCTGCGCTAAGTTTAGTTGATAGATATGCCGAGATGCCGCCCGCCGGTGTATACTCCTATACCAAGCTGTTGACCTACACCGCGCGTTTGGTCAACGACGGCACGACGGCTGCCGATCCCGCTTGGATCAGTTTTACTGAACAACTTACCCATGTTCAGTATATTTCAAATTCCCTACAGTGGCCTATAGATTGGACGGTAACACCACACACTGGCGGGTTCCAGGCAACTGGTGCAATTCCTGAAGATGAAGAGCGGGTGTTTACGTTTACGCTGCGGGTAAATCTATTGAATCATGAGAAATTTGATGAATATCAAGAGATCGTTGTCGCGCCGACTGTGGCTATTACAGCCCATCGACAACCTCCGCTGCTGCCACTTCAAACAATACATCATGTTCACGACACACGCTATCGCCCTGAGTTGTGCGCATTGCCTTATGTCAATGATGGCACAGAAACCAACGAGAATTACTTCGCACAACTCTTCAATTCCTATCAGGTGCGACGTGAAGATGCTCAGAAAATATATAGTCAATTTTTCTCTACTGCGCCCATCGGAGGAATTTGTGATGGGTTAAGTGTTGCCAGCGCACTCTATTTTGCTCGGGATCGGCTCTACGGTCGTGAATATGATTGGAACTGGCCCGAAACGT
The DNA here is from genome assembly GCA_964474225.1 of uncultured Hyphomicrobiaceae bacterium. Classification (GTDB taxonomy): domain Bacteria; phylum Pseudomonadota; class Alphaproteobacteria; order Rhizobiales; family Rhodomicrobiaceae; genus Dichotomicrobium. The sequence goes on along the minus strand of CAYYSM010000013.1, from coordinate 14,620 downwards.
GTGATCTTTGGGATGAGAATTCTTGGCCTGAGAGGTTAAACTGGTATGAGGAAGCCGTGCATTGGCAAGGCGCTCAAATTGCGTCTAACTTAATGCTCCAAAAAGTGGAGAGCCTTATTGCTGCGCCAGATTTTGTGCGGTATTTACAGGCGAGATTAGCCCAAGCTGACGGACATTATTGGCGGGGCAATCCTATTATTCTTACTTTAGAGTATAAGATGGATAGCTGCAATATAGATGAACCTGTCGTTCATTCGGTCTTCCCTTATCGGGTTGTTATGGGCGACGACAATGTAGCTTACGTCTATGTTTACGACTCTAACTATGCAAAAGATTATAGCGGCTCTCTTCCAAACGTGTTGAATCGTTATGTTACGGTGGATATGTCAACCGGTGAGTGGTCATATCCATTTAATGGAACACAGATATGGCACGGCAATAGCTTTCGCTATGTAGATGTAGATCAGTATCGGACGTTCTTGGAACTTCCCATTCACTTTACTAGCGACGGGTATTTTATCAACGGCGCCCGAACCGGCTATATTGTTGGCAATGCACGCACGGGATATATTGTCGGCAACTTGGACGGGGAAGCTATTGTTTGTGGTGCCGATGAAAAAATGGACATAGATATTGATGGAGCATATATCTATCGTCATTCAGCCGGCTATTACCCTAATCCCTATGCGGCATTCCGTCTTCCTGAAGGATATTACACTTACAATTCTACTATTAGACAGGATCCTGCTGGTAACCTAAATGAGGCTACTATTTATGGTCCCAGAAGTAGTCTGGCTATAACGGGTACACAAATTGCAAATTTGAACATAAGTTGGGGCAAGTTTGAACATCCAGAGTGGGGCGTAACCGAGCGGTTCAATATCGCACGTCAATTACATCCAGTTAAGTCTTTTGAGGCCATAACCACGACCATCTACAAACATGATGTGGATAACACACATCAATATACTTATACGATGGCGTTTACGTTGACCGGCGCGCCGTTGCAAGAAAGCCGGGAATTGACGCTCACAGCTTATACTGATCCTGTTGGCCCCGACCGCTTTGAGATTATTTTGGATCCCACGGCGACTAAAAACTTTACCTACACGATTGACACATCTTGGGAAGCGATAGATTTTGCTTCACAAGCCTATCGTGTCAGTAAACTGATTACTCGCAGCCAGGTCATCACCCCCGGCGCGCGCCATGTATTGCTGGTACGCGACCGCGAGGATTTAGACCGCTCTGTCATTTGCATTGATAGCGATAATGACGGTAGACTAGACAACTGCCTGGATGTCGGCGCGACTGCGCAACCCAAACCGGGAAATGAGGTGTTCAAACTCCAACCAGTGGATTATATGGCGGTGTTGACCAACACCAGCGAAGGCACGTTGAGTGAAGTTAGCTTGATCGCGCCAATGCCGGAAAATGCCCGCTTTATTACGGCCACGCTATGCGACTACCAAGATTGTTGGCCTCAATCACTTATTACGCAGACCCAGCAAGTTACGGCTACCTATCCCGGGTTGCTTGGCGAGGCCGGCAAGAATGTGTTGACCTTGACGGTTAGCGTCGAAATCACCGGCGCTGTCGGCGACATCGTCTCTTTCCGTCCTTATGGCAGCAGTGAGTTGATTGATCGATTGCCCGGCCCAACCGTAACGCATCGCATTGCGAATCGTCCGCCATGCACACCCACGTTTCCCATCCCGATGGATGGGTCGTCAGGGATCACGCTTACACAGGTACTCTCGTGGGATTGTCCCGGCGACGACCCGGATAGGCATCCGCTTACTTATATCGTCACCCTCAGTGATCGCGCTGCCACCGAAATTTCTTCTCCCTTGACTGATACCATCTATACACCGACGATGCCGTTAGCTGCCGGGACGGTGTATGAATGGACGGTAGAAGTTTCGGATGGCTATAGCAAAACGTTGGGTGCGACTTGGGTTTTCACCACTTTCAATCACGCGCCGAAAGCCGCGCATACACCTGACCCTGAAGATGGGGATCGCCATGTCGCCACGGATCAGGCGTTATGCTGGCAAGGTGAAACTCCCGATGTGGACGGGCACATCGTTCGTTATACGTTGGTGCTGACATCTGCCGAGCAAACTGTTCAAAGGTGCGAAACTACTGCGCAATGCTGTTCTCTGCCACTGGCGCCGCATACAGATTATATCTGGAGCGTCTCTGCCTCTGATGGAATCAGCGTTACGCCGCCTATTTCCGTCTGGCATTTCTCGACCATGAACTACGCGCCAGAATTATCTAACCTTATTCCTGTGAGTAACAGTATAGGCGTGGCGGTGACACAAACCTTGCGGTGGTCAGGTATGGACCGGGACGATGACCCGCTGACTTACTCGATTGCTTTTGGGTCATATCCTTCACCGCCGGTGGTCAGCGATACGGCGACTGTGGAGTTTTACGATCCGACGCGGGATATGCCGGCGGGACAATTGTTGACCAATACGACGTACTATTGGCAAGTATGGGCTACCGATGGAATCTCTGTGACGCCTGGCGGCGTGTTGAGCTTTACAACAACATGGGAAGAGATCCCAAATCGCCCCCCATTTGAGCCAGTCTTGCGTTCCCCGTCTGATAGGGCAACAGGTGTTTCTTTGATGCCTTTGCTCGGCTGGAACGGCGGCGATCCCGATCGAGATCCTGTGACCTATACCCTCCGTATGGGTATCGCCTCCAACGCGCTTGCTGTTGTGGGTACCACAACGCAAACCACTTATGCCATTAACGCACCTTTGAATGGTGGACGCACCTACTACTGGCAAGTTGTGGCAACGGACAGCCATGGCGCCAGTACCCCAGGCCCAATCTGGCAGTTCAGCACGATTAACGAGCGGCCGAATGTACCTGCTAACCCCGAACCGACAGATGGTGCGATAAGCGTGCCGCTCACCCAGACATTGTCATGGCAAACGCTCACTGACCCCGATGATCCTGGCGGCAACCCGATCGTCTGCACAATCTATATGAGCAGCACTTACCAGGTCACACCTATTGCTTATCCTTGCGATACGCTCTCTAGCTACGATCCTCCCGAAGCGCTGGACATCAATACGACGTATTATTGGCGGATCGAAGCATCGGATGGGTTAAGCGTTACTCGGGGGCCGGTCTGGCGTTTCACAACGACTTCCACGGAACCGATCAATTTACCGCCGTATGAACCGCAGCCTGTGTCTCCAGAGGATGGCAAGATTGATGTTGCGCTAAATGCGCAGTTGGAATGGCTCGGCGGCGACCCGAATAAGGACGCCGTGATATACACGGTTGCTTTGTGGTGTAACGATCCGGTCATTTCACTGACCTTCTCGACTCAGGAAACTAGCTATGATCCAGGCCTTTTGTTGCCGCATACCACCTATCATTGGGTTATTACGGCTACCGATGGGAAATTCACCCGCTCAGGGCCTACGGCGACGTTTACCACGCTCAACAATTCTCCTGTAAAGCCACATACACCTTCGCCTGACAATGGCGATACACAGGTCTCCCTGACACAACCTTTGTGTTGGAACAGTGACGATCCAGATGGTGAAGTGGTGACATACGCTGTGTATCTGGGTGTAACAACTACGCCCCCGCTGGTAGCAACCCTAAATGATACTTGTTATACTCCCACCGTGCCCTTTACTGCGGCTACGGTTTATCATTGGTACATTACGGCCACCGATAGCGTTGAGACTGTCTCAGGCGATCTCTGGACGTTTACTACCTATAATCAACCGCCTTCAGCTCCTTACAATCTTGACCCTGAGGACGGCGCAATCAACGTGCCTCTGGATAAACAATTGACGTGGCTAAATGCTTATCCGCCCGATCCGGAAGGCGGCCCAGTCACGCATACGCTCGCCTGTGCAGCAGAAGGTGCGCTGCCCGCAACAAGAACGCCGGTTACTTCTCCCTTTTTGCTAGGCGCGCTATCTCCGATCGCTGGCCATGAACTGTTGCGGCCGCACACGACGTATACTTGTACCCTCACTGTGGTTGATAACCTGGGCGCAGCCAGTCATGTGAAGTGGAGCTTCCATACCGCAAATGAGGCGCCGACAGAACCGATCACGCCATACCCAGAGTACCTATCTTTTAACGTTCCCTTGACCCCCACGCTGACTTGGGAGGAGGGAGACGATCCCGATCCGACCGAACCATTCGTCTGTTACACGGTGGCTTTTGGGACGACCGATCCGCCGCCGGTGGTGGCAACATGCCTCACTGAAAAGGCTTACACACCCGCGCGCCAGCTTGCTACAGCAACGCCTTACTACTGGATCATCACAGCGACGGATACAGTGAGCGAAACTCGCAGTCAAACCTGGCAGTTCACAACGACGGCAACGCCTCAGCCCAATCTCCCGCCGTATGAACCTTCACAGCCTGATCCACCGGATCTCAGTGCGATGATTCCAATTACCCATGATTTGAGCTGGATAGGGGGTGATCCGAACTTTGACATCGTTACTTACACGGTTGGGTTGCACGCAGCGGGGGCGTCCTGGCAAGTGTACACGACCACAGAAACCACACTTGACCCCGGCCAACTCTTGACGAATACAACCTATACCTGGATCGTGACGGCCAGTGATGGCATCGTCGCGCCTGTCGTCGGCTCACAGTGGACGTTTACAACCACGGCAAGCTGGGAAAATCATCCCCCCGCTAGACCAGTTAATCCCACGCCGCGCGATGGCGCAATAGGCGTATCTGATGTTCAGGTCTTATCCTGGACCGGCGGAGATGTGGATAAAGATCCCGTGACATATACTATCTCGATTACAAATGCTCATGGGTACTTTGTGACAGAGTCAACCACTAATCTGTATTACTATCCTGGCCGCTATGCGCTCAATACAACGTATTACTGGCGTGTGATAGCCGATGACGGACAGGCGCAAACCGCGAGTGCTCTATGGCGATTCACGACCGGGGGCGATCGCGATAATACATGCCCCGGCGCTCCGGTAGCGATTTATCCATGGGATGGACAGACCCAGGTGCCTACGGATACCCTATTAGTTTGGGATAGTGAAGATCCCGATGGTGATGAAATAGAATATCAGGTCATCTTTGGGGGCAGCGCGCCGCCGCCAAGTTTAGGATATACGATGGATAAAGTCTACGATCCGGGTACACTCTTAGCCGGACAGATCTACTACTGGATTGTCTTCGCCGATGATGGGCAGTGCAAGATGCCCAAAGCCGGAACGTATGACTGGTGGACGTTCACCACAGTAGTCCCGCCATTGCTGCCGATCACACAGACAATTCCGGCGGATGGCGCCGTCAATGTGCCGCTTACCCAAACCCTGGCCTGGCCGAACACCAACTCACCAGAATATGTAACTTACGAGGTGGCTTTTGGTCTGCCCGGCGCGCTCACACAGGTCTTGACCAATACGACACAGACCGCGTATAATCCTTCCGGTGGGTTGTCTCCGCTCACTGTATACTATTGGATTATTACGGCTACCAATGGCATTGACACACAGGTCATCAGCGGGAGCTTTATCACACGAGATGATGTGGACTACCCGCTCTTGCTGGATATTACGCCGGAGAATAATGCCACCAACGTGCCCCTCACCGACACCTTCAGGCTGACGGGCGGGGGCAGCCCCGGTCATCCGTGGGTGACATACACGCACATCTTGAGTTCCGTGACCGGGATTCGCTTCTACTTGACTGACACCGTCGTCTTGACAGAGACCACTGTACAGTGGACACCACCCTACACCCATTCCTTGCCGCCGCACACCACGTTCCGGTGGGTCATCACCGCGACGGACGGCGTGTACACGAACACGCGCGTCATCACCTTTACCACCGCCAACCGCGCCCCCCATCCGCCAGTGTTGAACGTACCCGAAGATGGCGCGCTTGATGTTGCGCTTACCCCCACTTTCTCCTGGACGGGACAAGGTGACCCGGATGATCCGATGGAACCGGTGGTACTCTATACGTTGTGGCTCCACACTCATAACGGCTTTGTGCGAAGCTGGTCGGGGTTGACGAACACGACCTTCACATCGCCGCTCAGTTTGACGCCGGAAACGGTGTATTGCTGGACGGTCAGCGCGAGCGACACGGATTTGGAGAGCGATGTGGCGCCCGCGCACTGCTTCACCACCCGCGCGCTGATCCCAGAGGAGGATTATCCGCTGCTGTTGGAAGTCTCACCGGAGAATGGGGCGATCAACGTGCCCGTCACCTACACCTTTAGCTGGGAGGGCGGGGGCAGCCCCGGCCATCCGTGGGTGACGTACACGCACATCTTGAGTTCGGTAGCCGGGATTTCCTTCTACCTGACCGACACCTTCAGTACACCAGAGACCGCCGTGCAGTGGACGCCGCCCTATACCCATTCCTTGCCGCCGCACACCACGCTCCGGTGGGTCATCACCGCGACGGACGGCGTGTACACGAACACGCGCGTCATTACCTTCACCACCGCCAATCGCGCGCCCCATCCGCCAGTGTTGAACGCACCCGAAGATGGTGCGCTTGATGTTGCGCTTACCCCCATTTTTGCCTGGATGGAACAAGGCGATCCGGATGACCCGATGGGGCGGGGCATCCGTTACTCGTTGATCTTGAGCGATGTCAATGGCTTTGTATATCGACGTTCAAATATAGCGACAACGTACTTTACGCTGCCCTTTGTGCTCTCTGCGCAGGCTGTGTATACGTGGAGCATTTTGGCGAATGATACGGTCAGCAACAGTGTACCGGCCGGCCCGTGGCGATTCACTACTGGCGATGTGTCCTGCCCTACAATGCCAGTGCCTGTAACGCCCACCCTAGGCGCTGTCAATGTGCCCATTACTGAGACGTTGTGTTGGCAAAGTACCGATCCCGAGGATCGCGAGCTTGAGTTTACAGTGTATCTGGGACCGAGCGATGATCCTTCTGAAATTACGCGCACACACCAGTTCTGTTATACACCCATCCCCGAGTTGGAACTGGCCACCGTTTACTATTGGCGCGTTACCGCCGATAATCAAACCTGTGCGGTTGATAGTGAAATTATGACCTTCACCACCGAGATGCCGCCAAGCGATAAAGACTTGGCCGTGGAGTCTATTTTGCTTGAGAATAACAGCCCGGTCATTACCATTATCAACACGGGAACGACGCCTATCACGGGGCAATTTCGCGTAGATTTGTACGTTAACCCTTCGGATATACCGACAGTGACGGAGGGCTGGCGAGAATTGGGGAACTATGGCGTTTCATGGATTGTCGTGAGACCACCCGAAAATCCACTAGACCCAGAGGAGAGCTTGCAATTGGTAATCAGTGAGGCCGAGGATAGTGAATTGCCCGATAGTTTCAAACCTGGTGATATTCTATGTGTGCAAGTGGATACATCAGATGAAATCCCAGAAAGCGACGAGCATAACAATGTCAAGTGCATAACGCTGAAGGGAGGGTTGCTTTACCTACCTCTGATAACGAGAAATTACTGATGGTTCGGGTTATAGAATCTCCGATCCGTTGATGCCGCCGACCATAATGGCTCTCTCGCCTTTCGGAGCCTTTATGGTCGGCATAGGTAGTGGAGGTGCTTTGATGCGCAAATTATCTTTCCGTAGAACTATAGTATTCATTGCTGTTATAGGTGCTGTCCTCGCGCTTTCTTTCATCCAACAGACACAGCCTGCTGGCCTACTAGCTCTGTCAACACCCACCTGGACGCCACTGCCGTCTCGAACGCCGATGCCTACATTCACACCAACGTGGACGCCGCTTCTTACGCGAACTCCTCTACCGTCTACGGCTACGTCCTCGCCGACAAACACGCCAACTCCAACACACACACCAACGCATACGCCAACACACACACCAACGCATACGCCAACACACACTCCAACGAACACACCAACACCTACCCCAACATCTACTCCCACACCAACTGCATCGCCAGTATCTCCACCGACCCCAACTTCCCCAGAACCTTCGGGGGGAGAGCTTGCATTGTACGTGTACTTTCAGGAAAATGAACTAGAATTAACCAATCATTTGTGGCTTGTGGTTCAATGGGGCGACGCTGCTGGCAACTGGCACAATGTTGAAGGTTGGCAAGGCGCTCCAGACGCAATTGAAAAGACCGAGGACAGCCTCAAGGTAACAAAGAGATGGTGGGTTGTCCCTGAGTATACCGGGCGCGGGCCATTTCGATGGCTGGTCTTGCATCGCGAAACCGGTGCGCACATAGCTGTCAGTGAACCGTTTTATCTACCCGGCCACGGCAATTTATCGGTTGCTATGGAAATAATTGTAGCGGCCGAGGGTGTTGTGACCCCTCTTCTACCAAGCTCAGGATATGACGGTAAGTAAAGTGGTCGCTTTGACGATTTTTGCAGTCTAACGAATATTCTGTACTATAGAAGATAATCCGCGTTTGACGCTGTAATAAACTGATATATTGCGTGAGAATGTGGATTTAGGAACATCACTACTTACAACATCAAAATTGTAATTCTTTATGCTATTCAAGGGGAGGTGTGATATGGAGCCGTTTGTAATGATTAATCAATCAGAAGTAAATGCATTATTGGATGAAGCCATTGAAGTAGCGGCTAAGTGGGAGGGGAACCTTGCCCCTGGCGATACAGATAGGGGCAAGGGCGAAAACGCCTTGAGATCGCTCAAGGAGGGAAAAATAGCCTTAGAAAACCCCCAAGCCGACATAAAATTATTACCAGAAGCCTCAAATGATTACAAATATTATGCTATTCCTGTACCGGTTATACTATGGCCTGGGCGTGGGGCAGAATACCGGTTAGTTGAATGTGGATTGGAGTTCGAAGTCTTAGAAGACACAGTAGATGATGCTATAGCCATCCAGCGAATTTTCCCAGAACCTGTCTGGAAACCTGTATTAGCTCTAGGTGGGTGTACTCATCTGGCTGTAGATAATGCGCTGGAGTGGGGGATAGAACTCAAAGGTGTCGAGCTTCAGCTTGAGGAATTAGAAGTTGCTTTGCGTACTAGAGTTGCTCAGGATATTACGGCTGCCGGTTTTGTGAAAATTTTTCCTTTCGATTTCACATTAGGCCGGGCGGACATTGTTGCTCAGGGGGCTGGAAAGCAAGCTCTTTGGCGATTGGATTCCGAGCAAGTTATTCGAGAGCAACAACAAGTGCGTTTTGTAGTATTACTTAAAACCCCCTTAACTCTCAACTGTATTCGCTTGCGAGCAGTGACTTATGCAGAAGTGAATTATTCCTGGTTGGTGATGCATGTGCGGCATCTCTGGAACTATTTTTCCACGGCTTTTCAGGATTGGGTGGAAACAAGAGGCCAGGATCCTCAAAAAAGGATTGGTTTGCAAGATATTCAAGAATGGGATTTGAAACTCCGCAAATTGGAGAATTGAGATGAATGATCCAGACAAAGAGATAGAATATTATACGTATAGTATACGAATTCGCCCCGGTGGAGAGAAGGATGGGCAAGTGGATATACAAGTTTTTCCACCTGGTGGCGGTAGACCTGGTGAATCACCAGGCGGCAAGCTGGTTCTGGGCGATCTATTAAATGTCGTGCCGGAGGTTGATCCCGCCAAATATACGCAAGCTCAAGGGGAGCAACTGGGGCAGCGTCTATTTGAGGCTATATTTGAACCTACATTGGCACAGCATTTTCGTGATACTTTGCGAGATAGGGAGAATCTGCGGATTGAATTAGATGTTGATGAGCAGAATATGCCCAAGGTAGCAGCTTTGCCGTGGGAATTTCTCTATATTCCACAAACTGAAAAGCACCAGTTTGAGCGGATGGGTACCAGCCCTAAAATAGCTATGTATCGTTACCGAAGTTTATGGTATGCAGCTAAATCACAATCTGTAGATGGCCCGTTGCGCATACTATTCGTAGTATCTGATCCAAAGTTGGATGAAGATGGAAAAAAACTGGGCGAGGTAGCTTATGAAGAAGTGTTAAAAAAATTGATAGATTTAACCAAGCAGTATCCTGAACGCATTGAATTGCTGGAACCTGTATTGCATGCCACTATAGAGCAACTACGGACTACTCTGGAAAAACAGAAACCCCAAGTTTTGCATTTTATTGGACATGGGCAAATGCGGCCAGACGAACAAGGGCATGAATATGGTGCATTGGCTTTGTGTGGGACTGCGAATTGTGTTGACTGGAGACGTGATAAAGATATTGCTGCTCTTTTTGATCATCATAAGCCAGGATTAATTGTTTTCCAGACCTGCGAGAGTGGTAAATTGAGTAGCGGGCAAGCTTTTGCCGGTATTGCCTCACAATTGATGCATCGCAATATTCCCGCAATTATCGCTATGCAGTATAAAATTAGCAATAATGCGGCAGTTACGTTTGCTCAAGAGTTTTATGAACTTTGGTTAGTTAAAGATGCTCCAGTAGATGTCGCAGTACAAAAAGCACGCTATCTTTTACGAGAGACATTTAAGGATTGTTGTGAATATGCAATTCCAATAGTGTTTAGGCAAAACATAGAACGTATTGATGAGTTGCTTACAAATAATGCGAGGTCGTTACGGCTGCATTATCTTAGAGAATACAAGGGAAAAGTTCCTCCTAAGCCAGATCTCTTAATTGGGCGCGAGCAGGAACTTATTACACTTCGTAATGCTCTTCATGCTTTGTTGACTGGTCCCGCTGGTATTGGCAAAACATTATTAGCTTCAAAATTAATCCATGAATATGAACAGGACGTAATTTTCTGGTACTCATTTATTCCGGGACATAATGATACGATTAAATCAGTATTGTTAAGCTTGGCTTGTTTTTTATATGAAGTGAGCGGCTATAAACTGGCTGATCCACTTAAAGAAATTGTATCAGATTATGAGGATATCCCAAAGACAAAATGGAACTTACATCTCAATCATTTGATAAAGCATTTTGTTGACAAAGAATACGTTATTTGTTTTGATGATGTACATAAGCTGCGTTCTAATTCCGAATATGAGGATTTTGTTAGACTATTCCAGATATTAATTGAAGGATTAGGAGCTACTCGTTTACTAATTATTAGCCGCAATGCCTTTCCAGCAAGCTTGACATCTATTGATTTAGAAGGGTTACCTTTGGATGATTTCAGGAGACTTTTGCTAAGGAAACTGAGTCGAATTCAAGAAATATCCCCTGTTATTGAAGTAGAAAGTGTTCTCTCAAAGACAGACATACTATATAGTAAATTAGGAGGTAATCCTCAATACCTTGATTTATTCATAAAAGCACTATCCAGAGATGTTTTCGTTCTTGATAGAATTGAGACATTAGGTCATGTAGATACTATTTCCGGTTTTATTTTGAGTGAAATTGCACAATCTTTAGAGGAATTTGAACAAGCTGCATTAACAGCAATAGCCATTCTGGAACCATCAATAGCTCGGTCTTTTTTGATACAAATTATATCATCTTATGATTCAACGTTGAGTGATGAAAAAATAAAAAATACGATTCAATTTTTATACAGTGATCATGAAGAACTATCTCTTCATGATAGTGAACGTTACTTCTGGCTAAAAGAGTTCGTTGTCGGTACCAGAATGCGCCCGAAAATTTTCACGGCTATTATTGCCGCTCACGAGAAAGAACCGCACTATTTAGCGCGAAGACCATTGCAGCTCGCAAATTGTTATTTAGAGGTAAGGCGTATAGCTGATTCGTTCAAAATATTGCGACAAGACTATTTCGCTTTGATGAATTATGGGAAAGCAGAGCTTTTGTTGAACGAACTCTTAAAACCTCAATTTGAATATCAGCCAGAAATCTATATACAAGTGTTAAAATTGCGCGGTGACCTCTATCGGCATCTGGGCCGTTACCGGGAAGCGGCGCAAAGCCACAATCAAGCCCTACAGCGGGCGTGTGAACCAGAATCCCGTGCTGAATTACTCTTGGCCCGTGCCGAAGACTACATTTCTTGGGGGCAAGCTACGACCACCGAGAATACTAACTATGATCGGGCAAAGGCAGATTTGTTGGAAGCCGCTCAAATTCCACCAGAACACCTTACGCCTCGCTTGCAAGGGCGTATTCACTATCGTCTGGGTTACATCAGTGGACACTTGAGCGACTATGACCAGGAACAACAGCATGCAGAAACCGCGCGAGATTTTCTGAGCCAGGCTGGAAACTACCCCTATTTGATCCGCGCGGATTGTGTACTGGCCGAAGCTTACGCCAAAGGCCAAAACGATTATCCTCGTGCCATCAGTATTCTCAATGAGGCTGAGTTTATTGCAACTGAACATGGTCTGGAACAATCGCCGGAAATGTCCCGCGTCTACAGCAACCGAGGCCTGTATCATGCCAAAAACCGCGCACTTGAGTTGGCGAAACAGGATTTTGATCGCGCGCTAGAGATTAATCAACTGGTGCTGGAGACGGAACAGGAAGTCATTCACCTTGCCAATTTAGGTAGCTGGTTGGCCGATACTGGACAATGGCATGAGGCTATTCGCTACAGACAGCAAGCCGTAGACTTGGCGCTGCGGATTGAGAGTCAATACCGGTTTATGACCTTGTGGGGTTTGGCCGCTATGCAGCGCTGCTTAGGCTTATGGGATACAGCCGCGGAGACTTTGGCACAGATAGAGCCATTCATCACCACCGACGACCACCGGGGGGATTGGCGCGTCCAGCACATGCACCTCCTGCGGGATAAGGGCTTGTTGGACACGGATCACGCCGCAGCCCATTGGCGTGCGGCGCTGAACTACTACGCAGAAATCGCGGCGTTGCCCGCCGTAGATGCTGAAATCCTGCAAGATGCGCAAGGCGCGCGCGCGGAAGTCCTGGCGCTGTTGGAAGAAGACCTGGAGACGGCTTTGTCCGCAGCGGAGGCCGCGCTGGAAGGGCAGGTGGAGATTGCGACGGGCGCGGTGCAGACCGCGCGCGGGGAATGGGACGCGGCGCGTAGCGCGTTGGAAGCCGCCCAGAGCTTCTACACAGACCCCCACGAACCCTACGAGCTGGCCCGCGTGTACTACTATCAAGGCCGGTTAGCCGCCGCCCAAAACCAACCCGCAGCCGCTTGCGCCGCCTGGGAAACCAGCCTCCAACTGTTCCGCGAGCTGGAGTCGCGCGATTATATTCGCTTGCTTGAAGCAACCTTGAAGCGCAACGATTGTCCTTTTCATAATGAACCTGTAACGTAATGGATACCCTGATTCAACAAAACGGTGACACAATAGGGATTATATGCACACAGTAACCACAGATAGTGTCTCTCCTGCAAGAGTAGGACAAACTATACCGCCAGACTTCTCTTCATTAGCCGCCGACCTGGTCTTGATGGCCTGGCCGGCGGCGCGTGGATTTACCGGCCGTTCACGCGATCTTAAGATAGCCCAATATCTGCTTAGAAAAGAAAAAATCCTGGTGATTACCGGGGCTTTTGCGGTGGGCAAGACCGCCTTGGCGCGCCAGCTAGGGCAATCCTACCCAGAGGATCAAAGATTATGGGTGAAGTGTGAAAAACTCACAAATCTAAGCGGTCTCGCGTATCTTATCGCTACCCAGACAGAAGATAGACAACTTGAGTCTTTCCTAAAAGCAGACAGAGCAAAGTCCTATCCTAGTGTTGTGAGAGTCGCGTGGGCAGTCAGTCGGCTTATGCACTGGGGAGGAAAGCTTCTTTGTCTGGATAATGCCCAGGCTGTTGTTCAGGATCCTGAGATGAGAGCCTTTATCAGCAGTTTAGCTTCTCGTATCGCAGATGGGCAAAGTCAGCTAAGCTTGACGGTGACAACTCGCCAACCGCTAACTTTCTTGTCAGAATTCGGGTATATGGAATTGGCAGGCATTGAAGCCGAATCCACATCAAAACTCTACGGTCTCAGACATTTATTACCTTCCGAACTATTGGCTGAACAAACCCACAAAATGATGGGCGGATCAGCGGGATTAATTGATCACACGGCACATCATGCCTATGATCTCTTCGTGCTTCCCCACGTAGAAGAAGATAAAAATCCGTCTGATGATCCCCTTCCTGTTGATGTACTGGATCTTGCTGAAAAGCCTCTGAAGAATCCATATATTCAGGGATCCCTTCACGAAAATGCGTTCAAAGATTTGACAGCGGCAGAGAAAATAGTACTCTACGCTATCGCTCTTTTTGATGAACCAGTTCCTCCTGAGTGGGTAAAAGCCGCTGTAGAGGAAGAAATCGCAGAGAACGCTAGTTTTGTACTATATCGCTTGCAAAGCCAGGGACTTGTTAATTCACCTTCCCCGTTTAGTGAATTGCTTACCCTTACACCCGTGATGCGTAGCTTTTATCGTGAAAAAGTTAAAAAATCCAGACTCCTCCGTCGTCTCCACCACAACCTTGCCGACCACTTCGCGTGGGAAGGCAACATCCGTCAAGCGACTGAGTATTACCTCGACGCAGACGAGAGCCAGCAGGCTGCTGACTTTCTCCTTCAATACGCCGATTATACCCAAGACCATGACGACCGAGCGCTCATTGCTAATCTCATCACCCATCGCCTGCTAGATTGGCCCGCTGTTCGTCAACTGTCTCAAGAGGTCAAAGGGAAACTTGAGGGGCTGGCGGCGACTCTCCAAAACGCCACAG